>DASQDN010000228.1:0-17387 GCA_035634155.1 Bryobacteraceae bacterium
CGCTCGATGCTGTGCGCCTCGTGGCCATCGCCGGAAGTCTCATTGCCTGCGGCCGTCTCGGATATTCGCCGCTCACATGTATAGCGGTGTTGTCGAGCGTTTCTGTGATGTGCCACATCATGTACCTCGCAGTCATCCTGCGAAGTCTGGAGTAAGGGCTCGCGCTGCGCATTTTTCAACTGCTGATTGGCAGTTCGCCTCCGCGTGTGAGAAACACGCCAGGGCGCAAGGATTCAATATGAAGATTCTCATCATCTCGCATGCCTTCCCACCCTTCAACTCAATGGGAGCAGTGCGAATAGGAAAGACGGCGAAGTACTTGCATCGAGCCGGGCACGACGTTCGCGTGTTGACGGCTAAGGACCAGGCCCTCGACCCGTCTCTTCCCGTCGAGATCCCGAGCGACAACGTCATCAGCACGCAATGGATCGCTGTGAACCGTATAGCCGAGCCGATGGTCGGCGGAAGAAGCGCCGCCGCAACTCGCGGCTACCGGCCTGCCGCTGATTGGGCCGATTCTCTGATGCGCAGGGGAAAATCGATGCTGCACATCCCCGATGGCGAAATCGGTTGGCTGCCGTTCGCGGTTCGTGAGGGTCGCCGAATTGTCAAGGACTGGAACCCCGACGTTATCCTCGCCAGTGCGCGTCCATTCACATCGTTATTGGCGGCGCGTCTGGTAGCACGGCAACAGCAAACCCCATGGGTGGCCGAGTTCCGGGATCTATGGGTCGATAGCCACCTTTATGAGTTCGGACGGCTCAGACACTTCATCGATTCGCGCTTAGAAAGATGGGCCATGGAGACTGCTTCGGCCATCGTTTCCGTTACCGACGGCTTCTGTTCGTCCCTAGCCGAAAAGTATGGAAAACGAACCGTAAGAGTCATGAACGGCTTCGACGATGAGGACGTCGTACCGGGCGAGCCCGAAGTCGGCGGCCCGCTTCGCCTCGTCTACACAGGCCTGATCATCGAAGGCAAGCGCGATCCCAGCCCGCTGTTGCAGGCGATTCGCGATGCACAATTGACAGGCGATGACCTGCAGGTCTCCTTCTACGGCCGCTACATGGAACCTGTCCGGCGATTGGCGGAAAAGTACGATGTAAAGGGCATCGTGAGCATTCACGACCAGGTTCCCTACCGTGAGTCGCTCCGCCTGCAACGCACCGCTGACGCGCTCCTGCTGATCAACTGGAACCACCCTGGCGAGAACTCGGTTCAAACAGGCAAGGTGTTCGAATATATCCGCTCCGGCAGACCCATCCTCGCCATCGGAAGCTCCACGTCTGCGGCGGCCACGCTGGTTTCCGAACGCCAGGCCGGCGCCGTTGCGACCACGCCAAACGAAATCGCACTGCAACTCAAGTCCTGGGTGAACGAAAAACGGCTGACCGGAAGCATTCCGGCCATCGGGGCTCGGGCCAGTGTCGGGCTCACGCGCCGTGAGCAGACACAAATCCTGGAAACGGTACTCGAGTCGGTCGCGGCAGGCCATGCAGCGGACCGGTGTCTCAAGTTTCCTACACCAGCGGTGTCCGTGGAGCGATAGGCAGCAATGAAACAGGTCTCTGATAACGCGTACAACTCCCAAGGCAGGTCAATACAATGACGCGAATGACCGGCGTATCGTCCGTGCTTGTTTTCTGTTGCGGGTTCCTCGTTCACTTTCCCCGCCCGTTTGCGTTCAACGGTGTTATCGGATCCGGCTTCCTGGACCGCACTGCTCCGTTCGATTTGGTGCTCGGTCTCACTATCCTGGCGTGCATTCTCCGAAGAGGCATCGCCATGCCGGGACGCGCTTATGTCGGCTGGTTGATGCTGCTCGTCTCGGGTTTGATCAGTTCGCTTGGCTCTTCCCGTGGATTGTCTGATGAGGCGCTCATTATTTCATTTGCTATCGCAGCGGGCGCTCTATTACCAGCCGCTATCGGTACAACGCAACACTTGAAGGCGTTCACCACCGGGTACATTACCGGCGCCTTCGCGCTATCCATCGTGCTGCTCTATGACAGCGGCGCTTTGTTGGCCGGTTACGCTCCTTTATACTTCGAAATTACGCGCCGGCTTCGCGGGCCCTTTTACTTGAGCAGTCAGGCCGGGCAACACATAGCCGCGAGTATCTTCCTGTTACTTGCATTTTCCCGATCGCACATTGGCCGGCTAAGAACCATAGGCGTTGCCACTGCCGCTGTGATGGTGGTCCCGCTTGTGTTGACAGGCCGGCGAACAGCTCTTTTTGCGGCCCTGCTTGGACTCACTCTGTTGTTGATATGGGTTGGACGGCGATCCGTTCTGGTTTCCGCGACAGGCATCGCAATGCTAATCGGCTGCGGCATGTTGGTCGGAGGGGCGGAAGATGGCTACCTCGCAACTGTCCGGGCACGGGTAATGAGCATCGGAAACGTGGACCCGGAAACCTCGTTTACCTCAATGCAAGCCGCGGCCGCATTGCAAGCCTTTGAATCGAGTCCTGTCATCGGCATTGGACCTGGACAGTTTCAGTTATCCATCTTCGATCCATCCGGAAACGAACTCCACAGCGTTTTCAGCAAAGTTCTGGCCGAGTACGGAGCGGTAGGGATCTTCTCACTCCTTGTCGCGCTCTCGGTCACGGCATTCCATTGCGTATCCCTATGCAGGAGGTGCAGGAAGGTGGATGAATTGACTGCTGTGTGTCTGAGTCTATGCGTGCTTGTCTGCTACATCGGAACAGTTCATAACGTCATCATGCGCGAACGGTCCTTCTGGATCGCTGTTGCCGCGGTGACCGTATATTCCACCCGGCTTCGCGCGGCGGCGGCTGTACCGGCGCAGCTTTACCTCCCACCGCGCTATGTTCCGGCCTAGTGTCGAGTGATACGAACATGTTTTCGAGAGACGATATTCAAAGCGGCGGCAACCGTATTCGGCTCGTTCATGTGACAACAGTCCCTCAGACGCTCGGTTTTGTCTCAGGTCAGGTTGCGTACATGCGGCAGCGCGGGTTTGAGGTGGTCGCCATATCCTCGCCCGGTGCAAAACTCACGGCGTTCGGGGAAAAGTGTGGAATCTCGGTGGAAGGCGTGGCAATGGCGCGGCAAATCACCCCGCTACAGGATCTTGTGACGGTGCTGAAGCTATACCGGATATTCCACCGGCTAAGACCGGCCATCGTTCATGCCCACACGCCAAAGGCGGGGTTGCTGGCGATGATGGCGGCATTTCTGGCGCGGGTCCCGGTTCGTATCTTCCAGGTCCATGGGCTTCCGCATGTAGCGTGGTCGGGCTGGAAGCGGATGTTGATGGTGTGGACTGCGCGAGTGGCATGTTCCCTTGCAACCCGCATACTCTGCGTGAGCAAGTCCATGCTCCAAATCTTGGAGGACGAGCGGCTGTGCCCTCCAGGCAAAGCTGCCTTGATCCATAACGGCAGCACTGACGGCGTCGATTCCGTCGGAACCTATAGTCCCGAGACCTATTCGGTGCAGGACTCGGCGTCGCTTCGGCGTTCCTGGGGAGCGGACGAAGGAACGTTCGTCGTCGGCTACTTTGGCCGGCTGGTTCGCGACAAAGGCATCGAGGAACTGGTCGCAGCTTTCCGAATGCTTGAGGCACAGGAAAGCAATCTGCACCTGGTCGTTGCCGGAGAGGTTGAGGCTCACGATCCTGTTTCGTCTGAAGCTCTCGACTTTCTGCGAAACCACCGGAGAATTCACTATCTAGGTTGGCGACCTCTTGGTCCGCTGTACGCCGCGATCGATCTGTTGGTCTTGCCCACGTATCGGGAAGGGTACCCGACCGTGATCCTCGAAGCTGGCTCCATGGCACTGCCCGTTGTAGCTACGCGCGTCCCGGGGTGCATCGATGCCGTGGTGGATGGGCGGACGGGCACTCTGATTGCTCCGCGCGATCCAGTCGAACTGGCCGGCGCCATTCGAAGGTATGCTGCCGATCCCGATCTCTGCCGTCGCCATGGGCAGAACGGCCGCGAGCGCGCCGTGTCTCAGTTCAGCCCGGCGGATGTGAGCAACGCGATTTATTCCGAGTACAAACGGGCTCTCCGCGTCCCCGACAGCCGCGGCTTCTGGCCTCGCTTGGTCAAGCGCGCCTTCGATATCACAGTTGCTTTCACCGTCGGCCTTTTCCTCTTACCTGTCTTGTTGTGTATTGCTGCCATCGTCCGCTGGCGCATAGGAAGGCCGGTGCTGTTCCGTCAAATACGCCCGGGCCAAGACGGAGAACTGATCACCGTATACAAGTTCCGGACCATGACGGAAGAACGAGATCGCAACAACCTCTTGTTGCCTGACGCGCAGCGCTTGACACGAGTGGGCCGTTTTCTCCGCGCGGCCAGCCTGGATGAATTGCCCGAACTATGGAATGTGCTGAAGGGCGACATGAGCCTCGTCGGCCCCCGTCCTCTTCTTCCCCGGTACCTCGATCGGTACACCCCTGAGCAGCATCGCCGCCACAATGTCAAGCCCGGTATCACGGGCTGGGCGCAGGTGAACGGCCGCAATTCCCTTTCCTGGGAACGACGGTTCGAGCTTGATGTCTGGTACGTCGACCACCAAAGCTTTGCGCTCGATCTGAAAATCCTCTGGATGACCGTGGCCGCCGTCGTTCTCAGATCGGGCATATCCGCCGAAGGGCACGCCACAATGCCGGAGTTCCTGGGCGTCTGCGCGCCAAAGCAGCCATCGTAAGGCAGCCTTGCTCTAAGCCGCGCGCAGAAGTTCAATGCGGTGCAAGAGGGCAAGACTTCCTGAGAATATCCACGGATTTGGCCTACTACATCATCAGATTAAGCCGTATCGGAACGGCCTCCATAAGAAGGGCAATATGAACATCGCCGACTTTCTCCGCAACTTTGAAGAACTACTGGAACTCGCGCCCGAGACGTTGACGGGAACCGAAACGCTGGACGAACTCGAAACTTGGGATTCCCTCGCTATCATCGGCTTCCTGGCAATGGCCGACGACCGCTACGGCGCCCGGCTGACGGGTGGCCGCATTTCGGCCTGCGAATCCGTCCAGGATCTGTTTGAGCTCGTGCAATCCGCGGCCGTCGCTGCTGCCTGAAACCCGATGTCCGGCTTCAACCCTCTCGACTTAACTGGGAGCGCCATTCTGATCACCGGAGCCTCGGCCGGTATCGGTCGAGCCGCCGCGGTTTACCTTTCCCGGCTCGGCGCGCGGCTCGCCGTGAGCGGACGCGATGCGGCTCGCTTGCAACATACAGTCGAGTCGCTCCACGGCAGCGGGCATGTCGCCCTTGTCTCCGATCTGGCTGTCCAGCCAGTCAGCGTTACCGTCGATGCAGCATTTCATGCGCTCGGTCGGCTCGCAGGGGCGGTTCACTGCGCGGGCCTGCATGAGCTCCGGCCGCTGAAACTACAGTCGCGAGAAAGAATCAACCGGCTGCTTGAAGTGAACCTGATCGCCGCTCTCGAACTGGCCCAAGCCTTGCGCAAGCCTTCGGTTCGGGCAGAACGGCCCAGTATCGTTTTTCTTTCCTCTGTAATGGCCACGGTCGGCCAGCCTGGGGCTGCGGGATATTGCGCGTCGAAGGCTGCCATCGAAGGGATGACAAGATCGCTTGCTCTTGAACTGGCGCCCGAACGAATTCGAATCAATGCGGTGGCGCCCGCTGTCGTACGCACAGAAATGGGCGAGCGGATGTTCCAGTCCATGAACGCGGATCAGCAGGCCGCCGTGGAACGGGCGCACCCGTTGGGCTTGGGCGAGCCGGACGACGTCGCCGCCGCCATCGCTTTCCTTTTGTCCCCTGCCAGTCGTTGGGCCACAGGAACTATACTCACCATCGACGGCGGGTACACCGCGCAATGACGGGGATTCTGCTGGTGGGTGCAGGCGGCTTCGGACGAGAAGCCTTGTGTTGGTTGCGAGACGTGCTTCCTCAACACCCCGACTGGTCTGTGACTGGCTTCCTCGATGCCAGCCCTACCGCCCTCGAAGGGTATTGCAAAGGCTTACCCATTCTCGGCGACCCAGCCACCTGGCAGCCCGAGCCGGATCAAAAATTCATCTGCGCGATCGGTGATCCAAACATCAAGCGTCGCGTCTGCGAACCATTGGAACAGCGCGGGGCCGCGTTCGCCACCATCGTGCATCCTACGGCCGTAGTTGGATGCGATGTGCGCATCGGCGACGGAACTGTGGTGTGCCCGAAAGCTGTCATCACCACGGACGTCCGTATCGGCAAATGCGTCACCGTCAACGTGGGATCCACCATCGGACACGATGCCGAGGTCGGCGACTGGTGCACTCTGAGTGGACACGCCGAGGTAACTGGTTTTGCGCGCCTCCAGGACGGCGTGTTCCTCGGAGCTCATGCCGTCGTGTTGCCCGGCGTAACTATTGGGTCGAACACCAAGGTGGCGGCAGGGTCGGTCGTGTATCGTAACGCGAGATCGAACACAACATTATTTGGCGCTCCTGCGAAGGATCTGTACGCGAAAGCTGGAGGGACCGCGAATGCAAGCGGCAATACGAGCAATTGAATATCAACTCGGCGGCCGAAAGGTCTCAAACGAGGACCTTGCGGTGGAGTTTCCGGAATGGTCCATCGCGAAGATCGAACAAAAGACCGGCATTGCCGACCGGTGGATTGCCGGCGCCGAGGAATCGGCCGGCGATCTAGCATGCCAGGCGGCGCGAAAGCTGTTTCAATCCGGTGCTGCCGCGCCTGCGGATATCGACTTCGTCCTGCTGTGCACGCAATCCCCCGATTACCTTCTTCCGACGACAGCCTGTGTAATTCAGGACCGGTTGGGTATTCCGCAAAGCGCCGGGGCATTGGATTTCAATCTGGGCTGCTCGGGTTTTGTGTATGGACTGGGACTAGCTAAGGGCTTGATCGAAACCGGGCAGGCGCGCAACGTTCTCCTGCTCACTTCGGAAACGTACAGCAAGTACATCGCGGCGGATGACCGGTCCGTTAGAACGATCTTCAGTGACGGAGCGGCCGCAACGCTGGTTGGTGGAGTAGAGCGTCAGACGCCGACCCTGGGCCCGTTCGTCTACGGAACCGATGGCCGCGGAGCGGAGAATCTGATGGTCGCAGGCGGCGGAAGCCGAAACCCTGCGGGCGAGCGCAGTCTGTTCATGAACGGCCCTGAAATCTTTGCCTTCACCCTGGAGGCCGTCCCGAATGCCGTCCGTTCCCTGCTGGCGCGAACCGGCCGCAGCGTCGCCGATATCGATCTGTTCGTGTTTCATCAGGCCAACGCCTACATGCTGAATCATCTGCGGCAGAAGCTGGCCATTCCTTCGGAGAAGTTCTACCTGTACATGCGCCACGTAGGCAACACAGTCAGCGCCACTATCCCGATTGCCCTGAAGCACGCGTGCCAGGAAGACCGTATCCACCCCGGCGACCAGGTCATGCTAGTCGGCTTCGGCGTAGGTTATTCGTGGGCCGCGACAATGGCCACGTGGGCATAAGCTGACTTTCAGACGCGCTACGTGGCGCCATGATGTGCAGCGGGCGTTTCGGACTGACATTCTTCTTTAGCGCGCCCGCGGAAATCCTTCATTCCATCTTCCGCTGGCGCTTTTTGTGAGTCTCCAACTTCCAGCCCGCCCCGTGAGCCTCCGAACTGGCCACCAGCGCGACTCGCGTCCCCGCCACCCGCATTCTTAGAACTTTTCCGGAGAGTGACTCTCGTCGTAAGCCACTTACATACAAAGAAACAAAGGCATGAAGTCTGTCGTGGCTTGACTATGAACATCCTTCTTTCATCGGCCGGTCGGCGCAACTATCTCGTGCGTTACTTCAAGGATGCCTTGCAAGGACACGGACGCGTCCTCGCCGCCGACGCCTCCGGTGATGCGCCTGCGTTGCACGAAGCCGATGTTCCTCTGGTAGTGCCGCCCTTTAGTGATGAATCGTACGTCCCTACCGTGATCGGCATTTGCCGTAAGCATGACATCGAGCTCGTGCTTCCACTCAACGATTTCGAACTCCCTGTGATGGCACGCGCGGCCGAACGCCTGCTGCGCGAAGCCCGCGCACGGGTCATCGTATCCACCCCCGCGGTCATCGACACATGCCTCGACAAGCTCGCCACGCAAAAGTTCCTTCAGCAGCAAGGGATCTTCGTGCCGAAGACCTACTCGAACCTGGCCTCCGCAAGCGCAGCCCTGGCGCAAGGGGAGTTGAGCTTTCCCGTAATCATCAAGCCCCGCTGGGGCAGTGGTTCCGCTGGCCTCTTTTGCGCCGACACGCCATCGGAACTCGAGACCGCAGTGAACTGGTGCCGGCGCGCCATCCGCGCCTCATCCGTTCTCGCCTACACCGCCGGGCAGGACGGCGACAACGAAGTTCTCATCCAGGAAAAGCTCTTCGGCGCCGAGTACGCATTCGATGTCGTTAACGACTTGTCCGGCCGATATGCCTGCACTCTCTCCCGACTAAAGCTGACGGCCTGGGGTGGAGAAGCTGATCGTGCTGTAACGGTCCGCAATCCCAATGTGGAAGAACTCGGGAGACACATCGGCGCGGCGCTCGGGCATGTCGGAGTCCTCGACTGCGATGCGATCCAGACCGACCGTGGGTGGGCAATTCTCGACCTGAATCCACGATTCGGAGGAGCATATCCGTTCTCGCACGCTGCCGGCGCCGATATTCCCGCCGCAATCCTGGCCTGGGCACGCCATGAACAACCCGCAGCCTCCTGCTTTCGATACACGCCCGGCATCCTTACGACGAAGACACTCGCGATCGTTACCTCCGCAATTCCGCAACAACAGTACGCTTTCGACCCTGTTAAGGCATGCGGCCTCGTCGAAGCGTGAAGGCTGAGCATGAACATGCAGAACTCTCCACGAATCCTCCTTTCCATACCCCATATGAGCGGCCTCGAGCAGAAGTACGTCGCCGAAGCATTCGCCACCAATTGGCTCTCCACTGTCGGGCCGAACGTGACGGCTTTTGAACAGGAGGTGCAGACGCGGATCGGTGCTCACGCCGTTGCGGTCTCTAGTGGCACTGCCGCTATCCACCTCGGCTTGCGAGCTCTCGGTGTGGGACCCGGCGACACGGTCTTCTGCTCGGACCTTACGTTTGTCGCCACTGTTAATCCCGTCCGTTACCTCGGCGCTGAGCCCGTCCTGATTGACAGTGACCACGGAACGTGGAACATGGATCCCGCCCTGCTGGCGCTTGCGTTGAGGAACGCAGCCGTCGAAAACCGGCTGCCGAAAGCCGTCGTGGTTGTCCACTTGTTCGGGCAATGCGCTGACATGGACCCCATCCTTGACGTGTGCCGCGAATACGAAGTCCCTGTCCTTGAGGATGCCGCTGAAGCGTTGGGAGGATTCTACAAGGGGCGGGCCGCTGGGACGCTCGGCGATTGCGGCGTCTTCTCCTTCAACGGCAACAAAATCATAACCACTACCGGCGGCGGCATGCTCGTGTCGAGGGACGGCCGCCTGGTGGAACAGGCCCGCTTTTGGGCGATGCAGGCGCGCGACCCGGGCGTCGCCTACGAACACTCCGAGATGGGTTACAACTACCGGATGAGCAACGTGCTGGCCGGGATTGGCCGAGGTCAACTCGAAGTGCTCGGGCTCCGCGTTCAACAGCGCTGCGCCATCGCGAGCCGGTATCGAGCCGCGTTTCTCGACGTACCCGGAATTGCGGCGATGCCGCAGGCCGGCTTCGGGCTGCATACCAACTGGCTGAGTTGCTTCCTCATCGAGGAGAGCGCTTTCGGATGCTCTCGCGATGAGCTGATCCAACGTCTCGATGCCGCGGGGATCGAATCGCGGCCGGTATGGAAGCCGATGCACCTTCAGCCGCTGTACGGCGGCGTCCAATGCTACGGCGGCGCCGTCGGGGAAGATTTGTTCCGCCGCGGCATCTGCCTGCCAAGTTCCAGTAGTCTGTCCGAGCAGGACCAGAACCGCGTCATCGCTTCCGTTCTCCAGGCGCGTCCAGCTTGGATGTGTGATTTCAACCTCGAAGTCGAGAGAGACATTGCGTCCAATCTCCACATTATGAGTAGTCGGTAACGGCTATGCTAGCCTTCAACACTCTCACCTCTGCCGTCCGATCTCGTTACACGCTGCTGCGGCATCAGTTGATTACTACGTTCGCGGGTATCGCGCTGCTGGAACTCGCATTGTTGTTTGCTTTCCTCGTCAGGTTCGAGTTTTCCCTGCCGCAGTCGTTCGTGAACTCATTGTTTTGGGCGGCGCTTGTCTGGGCCCCTGTCAAGACGGCCACGCTGTACGCCTTCGGCTTACACCGCGTGTCCTGGCGGTATTTCTCGCTGCCCGACCTGAAGCAGCTTGCTCTTGCAAATATCGCCGCTTCCGCTGTCACCGGTGGACTGGCGCTCACGGTGTACCCCCATGCCTTCCCGCGATCGGTTCTTGTTCTCGATTTCTGCTTTGTGCTTTTGTTGACTGGCGCCGTCCGCGCTTCCGCGCGGATGCTTGGCGAACGCGCGTGCGCCCGGCGCAAGGATCGCCGCCGCACATTGATCTATGGCGCTGGAGCAGCAGGCGTGATGCTGCTTCGCGAGTCCCAATCGAATGCTGCTTTCCGGCACTTGATCTGTGCCTTCGTCGATGACAGTCCTGCCAAGCAACGTCTGACCATTCACGGCATATCCGTCGCCGGTTACGGCAGCCACATCGCGGAAATCGTCAAAAAGTTAGACATTGATGAAGTCTTAATCGCGATTCCCTCCGCCAGCGCTTCGGACATGATCCGCATCATCGGGCACTGCAACGCCGCGGGAGTCATCTTCCGCACCATGCCCGCGATGTCCGAGATCATCTCGGGTCGCGGCCTTACCCGCCAAATCCGAGACGTCGCTGTGGACGATGTGCTCGGGCGCTCGGCCGTCGAACTCGATCGCGCCGGAATTCATGCCAAACTCCACGGCCGTGTAGCCCTGGTGACCGGTGCTGCCGGTTCGATCGGCTCCGAACTCTGCCGCCAGATTGCCGCCTGTCGCCCTGCCGCCCTGATCGCGCTCGACATCGCGGAAACGCCGCTGTTCCACATCGAACGTGAGCTGCGGCAGACCTATCCAAACCTCAAACTGCATGCCGAGATCGCGAGCATCCAGAACGTGCAGCGGCTGCACGAGATCTTCGCGCAGCACCGCCCCAGCGTGGTCTATCATGCCGCGGCCTACAAACATGTCCCGATGATGGAGTCTACCCTCTTTGAGGCGCTCGAAAACAACGTCATCGGAACCTTCAACGTCGCCGTAGCCGCCGCCGAATATCACGTGGACGACTTCGTGATGATCTCGTCGGACAAGGCGGTGCGGCCCACCAATATCATGGGCGCCACCAAGCGTACGGCTGAACTGGTCATCCGCTCACTTCAGAACGGCGGGCCGCGGTACGTCTCCGTCCGCTTTGGAAATGTGCTCGGCAGCAACGGCAGCGTTGTCCCCATCTTTAAGGAGCAGATCGCCGCCGGGGGACCCGTTACCGTCACGCATCCCGAGATGACGCGCTACTTCATGACCATTCCCGAAGCCGTTCAATTGGTGCTGCAGGCGTCCACGATGGGTAAGGGTGGAGAGATTTTCGTGCTAGATATGGGCGCCCCGGTCAAGATCCTCGACCTCGCCCGCCAGCTTATCGTCCTGTCCGGTCTCAAGCCCGACGAAGACATTCGGATCGAATTCTCCGGCATGCGTCCGGGCGAAAAGCTTTACGAGGAACTGCGCTTCTCCGACGAAGAAGTCCTTCCCACGCACCACAGCAAGATCAAGGTGTTCGCCGGAAACTGTCTGCCCGACAATCGCATGCCGCAGCACCTGGCGCGGCTCAGGGCAGCATGCGCCAGACGTGATGTGAAAGCGGCGCTCTTCGAACTGAAGGAAATAGAGCCCGACTACAATCCAAGCAAAGAGATTCTGACACGCGCATTCGAAGGGGACCTGCAGCGGTTAGCAGAAGCCGTAAGCTCCGCCGGCGCCGTGACTCCGAGCGAAACCTCGCTCGTGATGGCTTCGGGAGATTGAAACGTGTTCGCCGGGTCTCATCCTCCAACGGGACGCAACTCTACCGCGTGGCTTTGCAGCGCGGCGCTGCACGGTGTGGCAGCCATGGCGCTGCTCCTCTTTCGAGCCGCCATCCCCACGTCGCCTCAGCAGCACACCAGCACTGCGTTGGTCTTCGCTCCCGCGCCGCCGCCCAAGACATTGAGGCCCGGGCCGCTAAACAAACCTGAACTGCGCGTATTCAAACTGCCCAAGCTTGCAGCGCCACCGGCGCTTCCGCTTCCGCCCAAGCCGGTCTTGATCGAAGCGCCTGCAATCCAGGCCTCTCCCGCTCCCGTGGCGCGGCCGATGATGCCCGCGATCGAGCTTCCTCCGCCTCCTCCTCAGGTGAGGACCGGAATGTTGGATCTGCCCGCGCAGGCCCCGCGCGTCCAAGCGCGTCCGGCGCCGCTAGTTCAGACTGCTGGTTTCGGCGCAGTAGCGAACCATGCGGAACGATCGGCTGTTCTGCCCGTCGCCACTGGAGCGTTCGGGGAAACCCGAACCACGCAGCTACCGAACGAACCCAAGCGGGTCGCATCTGCCGGAGCATTTGGATCCTTCGGGCCGGCATCGGCAGGCTCTTCCGGGCTCGCCAGCCAACGGCAGCAAATCGCCCGCGCCGGATTCGGCGATGCCGTCACTGCCAAACCCGCAATGCCCGTCAGCAGAGCGGCCCAGCCGCAACCTTCCGATTCCACACCCCTGGAGATTACCTTCACGCCGAAACCCGAATACACGCCCGAGGCCAGGCGCCTCCGTATAGAAGGCCAAGTCGTCGTGCAGGCGGTGTTTCGCGCGTCCGGTGAAGTGGATGTCATCCGAGTGGTCAGCGGACTTGGCCACGGTCTGGATGAGAACGCGATCGCCGCCGCGCGATCCATCCGATTCCGGCCCGCAAAGCGCCAGGGAGACCCGCTGGACTCCACGGCTACAGTGCGAATGACCTTTGAGCTTGCTTATTAGAAACATGATCTTCCTCACTCCACTCCGTCTTTGCGTCGTACTTGCCGCGATATTCACATCGGCTCTGAATGCGCAGCAGCCGGACGCCGTCAAACGCCTGCTCGACCGCATCGTGAAGCAGGAACAAGATTTCCTTCAGCAGCTAAAAACCCGCACGCCGCTGCTCGAGACGTATATACAGGAAAGCCTTTCTCCCAGTGGCGACCAGGCATCCCAGCGGGACCACTACTTCCTCGGACGCCTCGATCTCAAATCCGGGCTGTCCTACACACCCATCGTGGTCCGGTCCGATGCCCAGAAGCGCTCGCGCAATTGGACGCTCCGCAGAAGTGCCGTCTCCTTCGAGCCCACCGGCTTTGCGCAAATGATGTACGTCGACGCAGTCTCATTCAACACCGAGACCTATCGGTTCGAGTACGTCCGCCGTGAGTTCCTCGGCGGAGTACGGTGTGTAGTTTTCGACGTGAATCCGGTAAACGCGAAGACCGGCGGCAAGTTCGTAGGCCGCATCTGGGCCG
The DNA here is from genome assembly GCA_035634155.1 of Bryobacteraceae bacterium. Taxonomy (GTDB): domain Bacteria; phylum Acidobacteriota; class Terriglobia; order Bryobacterales; family Bryobacteraceae; genus DASQDN01. The sequence continues at coordinate 13,499 of DASQDN010000228.1, forward strand.
AAGAACAGGACTCGAACATCGTTCGCTTCAACGGGACTTATACGAAGGGGAAAGGAACAGACCTGTACTTTCACTTCGATAGCTGGCGCACCGATATCGGCGACAACCGTTGGGTGCCTGCGTTCACCTACGTCGAGGAATCGGCCGGCGCCGAGGCCAACGGAGGGCTCACGTTCAAGGCGCAAACTCGCGTCTGGGGCTATAACTCCGGCCAGGCCGCCCGAGTAGATGAACTGACGAAGCTTCTGGTCGAAATGGAAGCGCCGGTCAACCAGACCGAAGCGCCGGCGGACTCATCGCCGCTCGAAAGCCAGCGGTCCTGGGAGCGTCAGTCTGAGGAAAATGTGCTGGACCGGCTGGAAAGAAGCGGCTTGCTAGCCCCGAAAGGCGAGGTAGACGCCGTACTCAACACCGTGATCAACAACCTGATCGTGACAAACGATCTCAACATCGAAGCCCGCGCCCGGGTACTACTCACAACTCCGCTCGAAACTTTCGCAATCGGCCGCACCATCGTCATCAGCCGCGGCCTCATTGATGTTCTGCCGGACGAAGCCAGCCTCGCGATGGTGCTCTCGGATGAACTGGCGCACGTCGCCTTAGCGCATCGAACGGATACGCAGTTCGCCTTTCACGACCAGACCATGTTCTCGGACCATGAGTTGCTCCAAAGGTTTCGCTTCTCCCGTTCGCCCGAAGAGATCGCGGCTGCAGGCGCGAAGGCCGTGGAAATCCTCGCCAAGTCGCCGTACAAGGAAAAGTTGTCCAACGCGGGGCTGTTCCTCAAGGCAATCTCGACCAAGGCATCTCAATTCCCCAATCTGATTCGAGCAAACCTCGGCAATCAGCTCGCCGACGGAGCTACCCTTACCCGCATGGGAGCTCTTGCAAACGGCGCTCCCATGCTGGACGAACTCAAGCTGGAGCAGATTCCTGCTCTGCCCCTCGGGTCGCGTATCAAGCTCGATCCATGGACCGATGCCATCGGTCTGATCAAAACCAAGCCGGTGTCTCTGCTTTCCAGTCGCGAGAAGCTTTCATTCGAAATCGCTCCGCTGTCTCCGCACCTGACCAGAGTCGCGAAAAGCACACCGATGGAGACCGACGGAAGATGATAGACATCCACTCTCATGTCCTACCCGGGATTGACGACGGCGCGGCCGATTTCAACGAATCGCTCCAGATGCTGGAACTCGCGCGCGAGACAGGCACCACGGCGATGGCAACAACCCCGCACGCCGACCTGCGCTACAACTTCGATCCGGAGCGCAGCGCTTGCTTACGCGCCATGCTTCAGGAGCAGTGCCCAAACGGCCCGCGCCTTTACTCAGGGTGTGAGGTCCATCTCACTCCGGACAACATCGCGAGAATTCTAAAAACGCCGAGCGCGTTTACCCTTAATGCAGGCGACTGCCTTCTACTGGAATTGCCGGACCTCGTGGCGCCGCCCATGGTTACGCCCGCACTCCAGGCTCTCGCCGATTCGGGTCTGCGCGTGATCATTGCCCATCCCGAGCGCAACCCCTACATTCAGCAGAACCCTTCCTACATGCGGAAACTTGTCGACGAAGGCTGTTATCTGCAGATCACAGCCCGGTCGCTGAGCGGTGGATTTGGCCCCGCGGCCTCAGCTGCTGCGACTCATATGTTGAAGCGCCGTCTTGCGCACTTCATAGCTAGCGACACCCATGGCGTCACCAGGCGCAAGCCATGTCTTGACGGAGTGTACGGTGCGATCGCAAAAGCGTACGGTGAACCCGCCGCACGGATGCTGCTGACGCATAACCCCGAAGCCGCCGTAAACCGCGCCGAGATCCGCCCCATGCCAGGCACATCAGGCTGGCTTACATCCTTCTTCTCACGGCCTTCCCAGAATTATGGAGAACAAACTTATGCCCACATGCGCGAAGTGTAACAGCGCAAATGTACGGCGATCCAGACACAATCTGCTGGATCGCTTCCGCTCGCTCTTCGGACAGACTCCCTTCCGCTGCCGCGCTTGCCGGCATCGCTTCCACACCACCGAGGCCGCGCCGATCAAAGGCCAACACCGGAAGGAAAGCCATCGGCGTCGCCGCGCGACGTTGAAGCGCGAATTCTTCGTATACGCCGCCGCAATGTGCGCTGTCGCCGTCGTGTTCTTCGTGATCACACTCCCCGAAGTCTAATCCCAGCCGTGAAAAGATACAGGCTGGTGTATGCCGGGTGCGACTTTTTCGCGTCCGTCTTCGATTCGCTGCTTGCCCGGGCCGATATCGACGTAGTGCTGTGCCTTACGGGCGAACGCCACACCCCGCATGTAAGTAACGTCGCGCGGCTGGCCCGCAGGAATAAAATTCCTGTTCACTACGGCGGTTTCACTCCCCGCTTGATACGCCGAATCCGATCCTTGTCCGCGGACGCCATGCTGTGCGCCTCATACTCCTATCGTGTCCCGGTCGCCGACCTCGCAATCGCATTCAATCTCAATCTGCATCCCACGCTCCTGCCCCACGGTCGTGGCCCGAACCCGATCCCGTACCTTATCGGTGAACACTCTCGGTTCAGCGGCTTGACGATCCATGAAATGATCCACGGGTTCGACCAAGGCGCCATCCTGGCACAGCAAGCCGTACCCGTGCGAGAGAACTGGGGCTATCATGAACTCGCCCTGGCGATGTGTGCGCATGCTCCGACGGTTGTGAACCAGGTGTTCGACAACCTCGAGGAACTCTTTGCCACGCGGCGACCGCAGGAAGCGGGCTCGTACTGGCCGAGGCCATCGCGAGAAGACCGCACGGTTCGTTGGACGGAGCCGGCCGCCCGTATCGCGGCCAAAAGCCGAAGATTCGGCGCCTTGGGAGTCCTTTGCCTGATTGACGGCGAAGAACAAAAGATCACGCATCCAATCGCATTCGTGGAAGTCGATCACGACTTTGACTGCGGTCGCGTCATTCTTCATAGTTCCGGCGTGGCGTACGTCGCGGCCCGCGGTGGAATAGTTCGGATAGAGACCGGCCGGTCCAGCCGCAGCGGGCCGCTCCCGCTAACCAATACTTTCTGGCACGTTCGCAGTCGCGCGTTCCGTGCCCTTCAGCGCTTGACAAGCATTGCGCGGCCGGCCTGAGAGCCCGTTCCTGGAGAAAGTAGCCTTTCCCAACCCACTACATTCCAGAACGCGCTCCGGTCGAGGAACTGACTCGGCTCGGCAGATCCATCCCGTAAACGCGGTCCTTCTCAGGAGATCTTCAATGTATTGCCATGCGTATGGGACGATTCTTCGGACGAACATGCCGTCGCAGGCGTTGACTCCTGCGCTTCCCAGTGCCGATGCGCTGACGATTCATGTCGACAGGGTACCGGCACTTCCTGCGTTGGGACTGGCGGCCGGCAGCAGGCCCTTGCAAGGACGAATGGTACAGGTCTTCGAAAAGCCCCCCGACATCGTCATGCAAGTGGATGACCTGATGTCCGTTGTTTATGAGCAGACAAACCGCCGCATTCACTGCCTTGCCGTTGCCCACGCGCCGGATCCTCTGATCGACTATTGGCTCTTGCGGCAATTCATTCCTGTCGCTCGCTTCCTCTGGAATGACGCCGAGGTTCTGCATGCGGGCGCCGTAAAGATAGGTGAGAACACTGCCGCCTTTCTGGCGCCCGCGTATACGGGAAAGTCCACTCTCGTCGCCGAGTTTATTGCCCGCGGGCACAAGCTCGTCTCAGACGATCACCTGCTGGTCCGAGATACCCGTGACGACCCATCCACTGCCGTTCAGGCTCTCTCCAGCATTCCGTTCTACCGCGATTACAGGACCTTCGAAAGCCTCGGGCGCCATACAACTCAGTACGATCCCGCCGCCAGTCGGTTACGCGTCATGTACGTGCTCAAAATCGCCCACCCGGAAGCGCC
>DASQDN010000229.1:0-2036 GCA_035634155.1 Bryobacteraceae bacterium
GACACGAAACATGCGCTCGCCATAAATCGGAAGGATGATCCAGTTCGCTCCCAAAATTGCGGTGCCTGTCTTCACGAACAAGGTGACCAGCAGCCGCGAATCACGCCGTATGTAGCGTATGCCTTCCGCCACCGGCGAGAAGTCGGCTAGCTCGCGCGCATGAAAGGGCGCGGCACGCTCCGTGTGCGGCTCGTGGAATCGCATCGCGCGCAGCAGCAGCGCCGATGCAACGAACGTCAGCGCATTGATGATGAACACTGTGTTGCGGCCAAACGCCGCGGCCAGCAACCCGCCGAGCCCAGCGCCCAGAGAAAGCGACACACTCCAGGTGATGGATGAGAGCGCGTTGGCGACCAACGCTTCTTCTCCCGATTTGGTGATATTCGGGATGACTGCCGCGCGTCCAGGCTCGAACAGCGCCCAGAAGAGCGTCTCCAGGAAAAGCAGCGCATACAGCAGCCACGCCGTCTCTCGAGACTGCGCAAAAAGCATGCAGAACGTGACCACCGCGCGACCGCAGTCGGCGAAGATCATCACCTTGCGGCGGCTCAGCCGGTCGTTGAGCACACCCGCGGCCGGCGCCACGATCGTCTGCGGCAGGACTTGTAGTACAAACGCGAATGCAACGGCCTGGGCCGATTGAGTGACTTCCAGGATGAGGCTGAAAATAGCGACCGCATAAAGCCAGTCGCCCAATTCACTGATGAGCTGTGCGAGCCAAAGCAAACGTACATTGCGGTTCGATCGAACCAGCCGGCTGTACGCGCCGATGTTCATCCGCTACGACCGCGTATAAAGGCCCATGCGTGATTTCACCAGCTCGACGGTGGAGTTTGCAATCGGCGTCACACGCTCAGCGCCGTCTCGAAGAATATTATCAAGGTAAGTGCGATCGGCAGTGATCTCGGCGTATCGCTGCTGCAACGGTTCCAGCGACGTCGCAACCATCTCTCCTACTTGCTTTTTCAGATCGCCGTAGCGCATGCCGGTGAAGTGAGATCGCATCTGGTCATCGGTCCAATCGCTGAACCCTTGAAAGATACCGAGCAGGTTCGCGATTCCCGGCCCCATGGTCTCGAAATCCACCGCTGGGTTGGAATCAGTTACGGCCTTCATGAATTTCTTACGGATAAGTTCAGGCTTGTCCAGCAGCGCGATCGCGTGACCCGAACCTGTTGCCGACTTACTCATCTTCTTCTCGGGATCGTCCAGTCCCATGACACGAGCGCCCACACTTGGAAGCTTCGTCGCCGGCATCACAAATGTATCGCCGTAGAGCGCGTTGAAGCGCTGCGCGATGTCCCGCGCGAGTTCCAGATGCTGGCTCTGGTCATCTCCAACGGGAACAATGCCCGCCTGGTAAAGCAGGATGTCCGCAGCCATCAACACCGGATACTGCAGCAGTCCGTCGCTGACCGTTTCCTGAGCTTCGGATTTGGCTTTGAACTGCGTCATCCGATACAGCCAGCCGATCGGCGTGACGCAGGTCAGCATCCAGCTCAACTCGGCATGCGCAGGTACACTCGACTGCACCACGACCGCGGAATGGCTCGGATCAATCCCAGCCGCGATAAAAAGTGCCGCGATTTCGCGGATTTTGGCGCTTAACTCGTCCGGCTCCTGGTACAGAGTGATGGCATGCAGGTCGACTATGCAGAAGATGCTCTCGTAGTCGTACTGGATCTTTACCCAGTTCTTCAGGGCGCCCAGATAGTTGCCGATGTGAAGATTGCCGGTCGGTTGGACTCCGGACAGAACTCGTGCTCTCATGCTAGATGGGGTAGGACAAACCCCATCGTACAATGCCTGACTCCATCACAATTGAGAAGCTGGTTTATGGAGGCGACGGTCTTGCCCGTATGGAGGGTCGCGTCGTGCTCACCCCGTACGTGCTGCCAGGAGAACAGGCAACGGTCGAGGTGCAGGATGGGCTTCACGCGAAGCTCCTGAACGTCGAACAGAGCGCGGCGGAACGGACCGTCCCAGGATGCCCAGATTTCGGAACGAGCGGTGGATGCCATTACCAGCACGCCACT
>DASQDN010000230.1:0-4361 GCA_035634155.1 Bryobacteraceae bacterium
GCTCCAATAAGTTCGATACCTCCAACTGCAACTGATTGGGACTGTTGATGGTGGCGATCTCGATGCGCTCGTTGGCCAGGTCCACTTTGCCCTTGAATCGAACAGCCCAAGAGCTATCGTGATCCATCGTTCGATCCCAACGATGCACGTCGGCAAGATTGAAAGACCCGGAGATAGACAGATTCGACAACGGCCCGCTCAGCTTGGCTTTGGAAGAAACGTGACCGTGATATTCCAAACGCCGGCCTCGGAGCAATCCGCCGAGCTCATCTACCGGGCTTTCTTCCAACTCCAGGTCAAGGTCGAGGTTGCCTCCGGTCAGCGTTCCACGCGCGGTCATCAAACCAGCCGAGCGCGCGGACCGATCGGTGCGCGCCGGTTCCCCTGCAAAGCGAATCGCCAATGAGTCGCGACGCGGAGTGATAGTCACATCTGCGGCGGCGATGTAGAAGGCGGATTTCGTGTCATCGAGCTTGAGGAAGATGTGTCCGTCGCTGACTTGGATCTCGGGCACCGACTGCGCGCGTTTGGCATCTTGAAGCAGCTTGACCACGTTCCATGTGCCCGTGTGGGGTTTCACAAGGTTTACGCTCGGAGCGATGAAGCGCAAGGTGGAGAAGTCGAGCTTGCCGGTGAACAAGGACGTGAGGCGAACGCGCGCCTGGAGCTCGGTCATGTGCGCGAACGGCTCGATGCCAAAGGCAGGGTCGTCGTAGATCACCACGTCTTGGACCGTGAATCCAGGACCTGTGAAAAGGTTAAAATGAACCGCGCCGATCTCGACTTTGCGATGGAGCCCTCGCTCCAGCCCTTCGCGTATCTGCTGCCCATAGCGGTCGCCATGGACGAACGGCGCCGCGATGCCGATCAGGATGAGCACCAGCAGTCCGACGAAGATACTGCGCTTGATCATCGGATCGCTGCCTCCAGCCGGGCGTATGCGGCAGGATCATCCACGTCGTCGAGAATGCCCGAATCGTCCACTTCGACATACGAAGGGTGGTGGGAACGAATCACCTCGCGCGCTGATGTCTGGCAGGCCAGCAATTCGTCGATGAGTGGTCGATCGATCAAAACCGGATGACCACGGGTGCCGCGATATCGAGGCATGGCGAAGGTTCCGGCCAGCGGCAGCATGGCGCGCACGGTGGAAGCCTCAAAGGCCGGGTAGTCAACGGGAGTGAAGAACACTGCCTCGGCATCCCCTGCCGCGCGAAGCCCGCACTGCAACGAGCTTAGCTGCCCGTGTTCCGGGTATGGATTCACCACGAACGTGGCGTCACGCGACAGGCCATCGCGGATGCGCTGGTGGTTATAACCGAGCACCACGATGGTGCGGTCGCAAACCGGATTGAATATACCGATGAGCCGGTCTAAAAACGTTTCGCCGCGGTAGGTCAATAGCGCTTTCGGCGACCCCATCCGGCTGGACGCTCCACCGGCGAGGATGATAGCGGCTATGCTCACGTGAGGTGAGCGCGCAAACGCTCGTTCAGATACACCGACTTTGAAACACGCTTCCAATCGGATTCCGGGTTGCGTCGAACCGCGATCATCTCGGCAACCACAGCGACGGCGATCTCTTCCGGAGTGATCGCGCCGATGTCGAAGCCCATGGGCGCGAACACACGTTCGAACGCCGACGCCGGAATGCCTTCCTTCTCAAGTTCCCGCGCGACGTTGATCACTTTGCGCTTGCTTCCGATCATCGAGATGTAGCGGGCGTTGGTGCTCACGGCCCACTTGAGGACGCGCATATCGTCGCGATGTCCGCGGGTGACGATCACGATGTAGGAGGTTTCATTGATCGACAGCTTGGGGAAGATGGTCTCGTAATCGTCGGCATGCACTTGGTCGGCCTCGGGGAAACGCTCGCGATTGGCAAACATCTCGCGATCATCGACCACAACGGTGCGGAAGCCAGCGAGGTCGGCGACCTTGGACAGGCTCTTCGAGATATGCCCCGCGCCGAAGATGTAGGCGGCGGGTTGAGGGACAACCGGCTCGACGAACACGTCCAATTGTCCCCCGCAGATGAGTCCGTTATCGTAGGCGGCATCCTGTCCAAGACTGAAGTGCATGTGCCGCGGTTTTTCCGTGGCGATCACCTCTCGCGCGGCATTCCACACTTCCGCCTCGACGCAGCCACCGCCGATGGTGCCGACCATCGAGCCGTCTTCGCGGACCAGGAGCTTGGCGCTTTCAAAGCTCGGAATGGAGCCTCGCACCTGGACGATAGTGGCCAGAGCGCACTTCTGCCCCAGCCTGCCGAGCCGAACGATCTCTTCGAAGATGTCCATACCGCTAATGACTAAACGAACCGATACTTCTCAGTCTTTTCGTCCCACAGGATACGCTTGCCCTGTTTATACGACATTGTCGCCATGTGGCCGGGAATGGCGGCGATCTGTCCGGCGCGCGCCGGCGCAATTGCCTTGGCCTTGCCAAGCACAGCGTCGATGAAGTTTCGCACGTGGTCGGCGGTCGCGTCGGGTTGGTTAAAGTCCTTCAAGTAGTTCAGGTGGACTTCGCCGGTCTGCTTGGAGAACGGTTTCGCTCCGCGAATGAACTTCGGCTGCGAGTAGAAGTGCAGGTTCTGGCGATCCATCACTTCGATGGTGCCTTTCTGCCCCATGAACTGCTCGCCATAGCCGTATTGATCGTTGCCGAAGAAGCAGGAGTAGTTCAGATGGAACCGATCCGGGTACTCGTATAAGGCGCTGAGCGTGTCGGGCACTTCGCGGTCATCCTTGAACTCGGTGCGTGTCCATTGATAGATGCCGCCCGAAGCCATGCAGGAATTCGGCACGGTTTTGTTGACAACGAAGTTGCTGATGTCGGTCTGGTGCACCAGCAGGTCGGTGGAGATGCCGCCGGAGTAGTCCCAATAGTTCCGCCACTGGAAGTAGCGGTTCTTATCAAACGGGAGGTTCTTCTTTTCGGCGGTTTCGAGGAAGCGCTTCCAATCGGTGTTTTCCGGCGAAGCATCGGTGGGAATGATATAGCGCCAAGCCGCGGGAACGCCGGTGTTCGGATCCTGATTGGGATCGAAGTTGCGGTACCAGAACGCGCGCACGTAGTGGCATTCGCCAATGACACCGTCTTCCACCATCTGCTTGGCGCGGATGTACAGCTTGTTCGAGCGGTTCTGGGTTCCGACCTGAACTACGCGGCTGGTCTTTTCCGAGAGGCGAACGATGTCGGCGCCTTCCTCGATCGTGTGGCCGATGGGTTTTTCCAGGTAGATGTGCTTGTTCGCCTTCAGCGCCGCCATAGCCATGGCATGGTGCAGATGCTCGGGCGAGCAGATGAAGACGACGTCGACGTTCGGATCCGCGAGCACATCGCGGTAATCGACGTAGGTCTTGGGCGTAGTCTTTTCTTCCGTCTGGACGATGTCCTTGCCCTTGGCGAGGTTGCCTTGGTACGTGTCGCAAACGGCGACCACGTTCACCAGGTCCTTGCTGTTCAGGTACATCTGCTTCATGACGTGCTGGCCGCGGGATCCTGTGCTGATCCAGCCTACGCGGAGTCGGTTGTTTTGACCGAGGACGGGCAACACGGCCGGCGCGGCGACCACGGCCGCGGCCGCGGATTTCATCAGAAGATCGCGGCGGGAAATATCCTTCATGGGGTCAGGTCTCCTCAGGGACGGATTACTAACAGGATATCAGCGACAACGACCATGCGCGGAGGTCTGCGACCGTTGTGTTTGTGTACTAAGTTAGAAGGGGTAGCGGGGCATTTGCGGAATCTAAAAGACAAAGGCGTGTTGATTACGGGCGCCGGGCGGGGGATCGGCAAGCGCCTGGCCATCGGGTTGGCGAACCACGGGGCCCGCGTGGCGCTGGTGGCTCGCAGCAAGGCGGAACTCGATCTGGCCAACCTGGAGATTGAGCATGGGGGCGGGGTGTCGCTCCGGCTGCGTACCGATGTACGCGACTACGAGCAGATGGCCGCTGCGGTGGATCGGATGCGAACCCATTACGGGCGTCTGGACGTGCTGATCTGCGCGGCGGGCGTGCTGGGACCGATTGGGCCGCTGATCGATAATCCGGTGAAAGCTTGGACCGAGACGATTGAGACGAACGTGATCGGGGTGATGAACTCGGTACGCGCGGTGCTGCCGCACATGCTGGAGAAGCGTTCGGGAAAGATCATTGTGCTGGGAGGCCGAGGGGCGGGCGATCCCAGGCCTAGCTTTTCCGCGTACGCGACGGCGAAAGCGGCGGTGGCGCGATTCGTCGAGACAGTGGCCGAGGAAGTGCGGGATCGAAATGTCCAAATCAACCTGATGAGCCCAGGGCGTACGTATACGCACATGACCGATGAAATCCTGCGGGCGGGCGATCGTGCTGGGC
>DASQDN010000231.1:0-4675 GCA_035634155.1 Bryobacteraceae bacterium
GCTTCAGCTCGGTCGCTGCGATACACCGAGATTCCAAAGAAGAAGGCGTCCAGTGGTTCCTTGGCCTGCATCTGGCGATGCCCCTTGTAACCCGCAATCTGACGGCGGCCGTCCACGAATAACTCACAGGATCGAGTCGCCGGATCGTAGACAAGTTCCAGGCGGTGGCGATTCGCTCCTTCATCGGGCAGTTCGTAGCGCGGCCCTTCAAAGGTGGGAACATGCTGCGTGCACAGCAGCGCAACGGCGCGACCGTCAGGCTCACGGTAGAAGCTGAGATCGTACCTGGGCTCGCCTAAGGCTCGAAAGTCAGCGCACGCCCACATACCGCCGATCACAGGGCGGCCGCGCAGTGTGATTCTCCATCCTTGTTGAAGCGCCTGACGCAGGTCTTCCACGGCCAAACGGCGCGCGTACAAGCCCTGTTCCTTCGATCGAAGAGACAGCGCGTCGAAACCTGTGCGCTCCGGATTGCGAACGGGCGTGAATTCGATCTTGTCGCGCGCAGTGAAACCACGCTCACCGGGATCGAAGGCCCCTTCGTGTTGCGCCAGAATCTTCCCTGCCACTCGCGGCACGTCGACGGATCGCGAGGATCGCCAGAACGCGGCTCCAGCCGCGGCCGCTGCTACTCCGGCTGCCGAAGAGTAAAGGATCCAACGACGGCTGGCGCTGTGGGGCTTCGGAACGGGTCGCGACCGTTCCAGCGCAATTCCGGCCGTGTCGCAGAAGACGCGCGAATTCTGAGGGCGCTCGGCTGCTTCGTACAGGAGGGCTTGGCGGATTGCATTCTCCGCCTCGACGGGAACTTCGGGGCGAAGGTTCCGGATCGCTCCTTTGGGAAGGCCTTGACGGTGCTGTTGACGTAGCGCAAAAGGCTGCTTGGCGGTGAACGGCCGTTTGCCTGTCAGCATTTCAAACGCGATTACAGCGAGCGAGAAGGTGTCGCTGGCGGGTACGGGCTTGCCGGAAAGATGCTCGGGCGCCATGTAGCTGGGCGTTCCCGCGATGCCGATAACGGCAGTGTCAGTGCTGACAGCGGAGGCTTCCACGCGCGCGACCCCGAAGTCAATCAACTTCACGATCTGCCGGTCGTCGCCCAGCTTTTGAAGCATGATGTTTTCGGGCTTCAGGTCCCGATGAATCACGCCTTTGTTGTGAGCCACCTCGAGGGCTGACCCGAGCTGCCGCAGGATGGACCCGGCAAGTTCCAAAGGCGCCGGCCCTTCCTCGATCAGCGCGCGCAGGGTTCTTCCGTCGACGTACTGCATGACTAAGAAGTGCGAGCCGTCCGGGGTCTCGTCGGCGTCGAACGCCGCCACGATGCCCGGATGATCGAGTCGCGCCAGGGCTTCGGCTTCCTGCAGGAACTTTATGAGGCGGCCCGGTTGGCGTCCACCGTGCTCGTGGAGAAACTTGACCACGACCAGCCGCGACATGAGGTTCAAATCTTCTGCCAGGTAAACGACGCCGACACCGCCGCTGCCGAGCCGCGACTTGATGCGATATCGGCCTTTCAGCGTAGTGCCCAGGCGCCGGTCATGGATAGGCGCAAGCGGCGCCGTTTCAGGATGCTTGTCGAGGAAGGCAGGGTCGGCATCGTGAGCCGCCACAAGATGCGCGACTTCCTCATACAGGTCCTGATCATCGCCAGCGGCATGCCGCAAGTATTCCTCGCGTTCGTGACGAGGTCGCGAAAGCGCCCGTTCCAACAGGTTCTTCACCTGGGACCATCGCTCCGGGGTCATCGGCGGTGGGGCTGCGTGCGACACTCGGGACCTAATGTACATTGTGCCATTCGCGGTTGTCACGTATCATGGAAGCAAAGGCTCAAATGGCACAGGACAGGTCGGATGCCGAAAGCCTCGCGCTGGATGCCGCGCAGCCGTACGCGGGTCGGAACGAAAAGGACTGGACCACAGTCCCGCTGCGAGAGCTGATCGAGCGAATCGTCTCCGTCGACCACGTATATTTTCGTACAGTTTTACCCGAAATCCAGCAGTTGCTAAGCACTGTTGTGGAGAAGTACGGATGTGAGGACGGCGTGCTGCGCCCTCTAGTACGCGTTTTCGAAAATCTCCGCATGGACCTCCTCATCCATATGGAAAAAGAGGAGTTGCTACTCTTCCCCGCAATCGAACGTTACGAGGCGGCAGTAGCGAGCGGCAAACCGATCTCGGGTTCTCCGTTTGCTGCGTTCGGCGGTCCTGTGAATGTGATCGAACAGGAACACGAAACCGTGGGAGCGGCAGTTCGCTTGATCCGCGACTTCACCCGCAGCTATTCAGCGCAGTCGAATACGTGCGAAATGTATCAAGGGCTGATCGAGCAACTAAAGATGTTCGAACTGCGGTTGATGGATCATATGAGCCTCGAAAACAACGTGCTGTTTGCCAGGGCCGCCGCTCTGAACGCGCGCCGTCAGAAGACCTAAGAAGTACATAAGTTGGGGTACGAGACCCCACAGTACTGCTGCGGTCTGCGGATTGTTTCGCATCTGCTATCGCTCTATTATCGGGTTGAACGAACAGTCCAAAGGTCGGATGTGAGTATCGGGTTCCTTCCCCGACCGGCGTTCGTTCTTCATAACGGGGCGTACCGTACTTGATCGCGACTTCATACCCAACGGTGCGCCCGCCTTCCCTGCCTCACCCCCGGGTATAGCCGTACGAAGCAGGCGCCTGCTGGAACAATTGCGTCCCCTCCGCTGATAGCAAAACCCAGAATCCGTAAAATCCAAGCGCTGTTCCGAACGGAATGTTAATCAGGTCGAGTGCGGAAATTACAAGCGTCAAGATTCGCGCCCAAGGACGATAGGAAAGCAGGCCGACTCCCGCGACGATGCTCGGGATGGAAAGGAGCGCGGCGAATCCGGCAATCAACAGCCCTATGCCACCTACGATGGGCATCGCGATGAATCGTTCTTCAGGACCGGCACTCATGCCAATGACACTGGTGATGCCGCCAAACAATACGACTAGGAATACTGCGAAGAGCAGCCCGAGGCTGCCGAACACGATGTGTAGAATCGCGAGTACCTTGACATGGGTTTGCATCGACGCTCCCTCCTCAGTTGGAGCCGTTCTTCTTAAGGTAGAACGAACTGGCCCAGCGTTTTGATCCGTATTTTTCGCTGGTACGCTGAAGGAATATGTTGTTCCTGGCCCTTTTGTTCGCCTTGCGCCTTACCCCTGACGCTCCCGGCGCCCCACTGAAACAGCCGCAACTCGCGGTGGATGGTAAGACTGTAGCCCTGACGTATGGCGTCGGGAACTCTGTCTTCTTTTCCCGGTCCGACACGGCCGGAAGGAGTTTCTCAGCTCCTGTGAGAGTAGGGGATGGAGTTTATCTTGCGCTCGGCAACCACCGCGGACCGCGAGTGGCCATGGTAGGCGACGCAGTGGTGGTGACGGCGATTACCGGAGCGGTGCGTGGGAAAGACGGCGATGTGGTTTCCTGGCGTTCGGTTGACGGAGGCAGAACGTGGTCGGCTCCTACTCCGGTGTCCGGTGTGCCTGCGGCCGCTCGCGAAGGGTTGCATGGAATGGCGGCAGGACCCGGCGGACGCGTTTGGGTGGTGTGGCTCGATCTGCGGGATGGCGCGATGCGCTTGTACGGCGCCTTGTCCAAAGACGCGGGAAAGACGTGGGAGCAGGATCGGGAGATCTATGCTTCTCCGGATGGTCACATTTGCGAGTGCTGCCACCCTACACCGGCAATCGGCGCTAAGGGCGAGTTGTACGTCATGTGGCGGAATTGGTTGGGCGGATCGCGAGATATGTACCGGGCCGTTTCGCAGGACGGGAAGGTTTGGGACGTGAAGAAACTCGGCCAAGGGACCTGGCCATTGAACGCGTGTCCGATGGACGGCGGGGGACTTGGGTTAGATCGCCAGGACCGTTTGCACAGCGCATGGCGGCGCGATGGCGTCATTTACCGAACAACCTCGGACGGGAAGGAAGTCGCGATCGGAAAGGGCAAGAACGCTGCCCTTGCGATGGCCGCGTCCGGGCCAGTTGTCGCGTGGCAGGACGGCCCGTCGATTCTGGTGCAAGCTCCCGGCGCGAAGGGACCGGTGGTTGTAGGCACGGGCGCATTTCCGGTGCTCGCGGCATCGGGAGATGTGGTGTTTGGAGCTTGGGAAAGCGACGGAGCAATTTCGGTGGAGCGCGTTCGATGATCAGGATGTTGTCGGTATTCCTCGCAGCCGCGGCTCTGGCTAGCGCACAGCGCTCTTTCGGTCAGGAGGAATGGGCGAAGCCCTTCCAACCGCATCGGGTGATCGGGCCGGTGTACTACATCGGAACCGCCGATCTGGCTTGCTTTCTGATTACCTCGCCCAGCGGTCACATCTTGCTGAATACCGGATTGGCGGATTCGGCCGGGATGATTCGGAAGAACGTCGAGTCGCTTGGATTTAAGCTGGCGGATGTGAAGATGCTGCTGACCAACCAGGCTCACTTCGATCATGTGGCGGCGATGGCGGAACTGAAGAAGGCTACCGGCGCGCAGATGCTGGCCACCGAGGGCGACAAGGCCGTCCTGGAGGATGGCGGCCGGAGTGATTTCTTCCTTGGCAAGGATTATTGGTTCGCTCCGGTGAAGGTCGACCGAGTCTTGAAAGATGGTGAATCAGTGAAACTCGGACCCAATGAACTGCGGGTACATTTGACGC
>DASQDN010000232.1:0-24214 GCA_035634155.1 Bryobacteraceae bacterium
AACCGCACTCGCTTGACGCGCTCCCCGGCGATAAGAGCTACTACTCCCGCTGGTCCGAGTAACAAAACGAGCTCAGGCGATTGTTGGGCAATTCGCGAATCGTAGCGATGCAACATTCCCCGCAGTGCGCCCTGCCCTATATAGCAATGGTGGATGCCGGAACTATTGAACTCGTCCGCAGCCTCGGACTGGAGGTGCGCAGCTCAGCCAATCTCGTGCAGATGTTCGAAGCCCGTTGGACACCTCGCCAACTCGAGCAGCACCTGGAAGCGGGTCGCCGCATGGATCGCATCCGAGCCGAAGCCTTCGACCTTGTCACACAACGAACTCGTAATGGCGCCGCGCTCAACGAATGGGAGGTGCGGGTGTTTTTACGAGAGCGGATGGAATCCGAGAATTTGGTAACCGACCACGGCCCCATCGTCGCCGTCAACGCGAACGCCTCCAACCCGCACTACGAGCCGCAGGCCGACCATCATTCACCAATCACACCCGGCGACTTCGTACTCATCGACATGTGGGCCAAGCTCCGCGAATCCGGCGCGGTGTATTACGACATCACCTGGACCGGCTACTGCGGAGACACGCCACCGGAGGAAATGCGCAAGGTCTTCTCCGTAGTGACCAATGCGCGCGACGCAGCCATCCTTTTCGTGCAAGACGCCATAACCAACAACCAGCCGACAGCGGGCTATCAAGTAGACGACGCCGCGCGCAACGCAATCGAGGCTGCAGGGTACGGCAAGTACTTCATCCATCGCACCGGACACTCCATCGGAGCCGAGGTCCACGGCGCCGGCGCAAACATGGACAACTTCGAAACGCACGACGACCGTCGAATCATTCCTTGGACCTGCTTCTCGATCGAGCCTGGGATTTATCTCCCCAACTTCGGCATCCGATCCGAGGTGAACGTTTTCACCGATGAGGACGGCGCGCGCGTCACAGGCGAGATCCAGAGGCAGCTTCTAATTCTGTGATCTCGTGGTACCCTCTGCTGTATGAAGATTTCACGCTTCGCATTCTTTGGGCTCTTGGCTGTATCGGCATTCGCGGCCGATCCGCAGCCTGGCAAGACACAACTGAAGGTTGGCGACACCGCGCCTGACTTCACCCTGCCCGCCACCGACGGTAAACAGGTGAAGCTTTCCGATTTTCGCGGCAGGAACACTGTCGTGCTTGCATTCTTCCCTGCAGCCTTCACCGGCGGCTGCACCAAGGAGATGACGAGTTATGCAGCCGACATTGATAAGTTCAAGAACTCTGACGCGCTGGTCTTTCCCATCAGCACCGACAACACGCCGACTCTCAAGCACTGGGCTGAAGAGCTTAAGGCATCCTACGTGATGCTCAGCGATTTCCAACGTAAAGTGAGCGCACAATACGGAGTGCTGCTTCCCGATCGCGGCTTGGCCAATCGCACTACCTTCGTCATTGACAAGGATGGGAAGATCCAGCACATCGACGAAGGCTCTGCCGCCGTCGACATCACCGGCGCCGCAACCGCCTGCAGCCGTCTGAAGAAGAGCTAGTTGCCGAAGAACGATTCGCCCGGTTTGCGGTACCTGTAAGCGACATCTTCATCGAACTCAATACCCAGGCCCGGTGCATCCGGAACGAGAATCTTTCCCTTCTCGATCATCGGGCCTGATGCATTTTTCACCAGAGCATCAAAGAACGGCACACTCGCCGCGTGCCAGTCGAGCGCGAGGATGTTCGGCACTGCCGCGCAAAGGTGCACCCCGGCCATCGTGCCGATCGGACCGCTGATGTTATGCATCGTCAGATTGACGTGATACATCTCAGCCACCTGTGCCACCTTGCGACCTTCCCATATGCCGATCTTTTGCACGTCCGGCGCAAGCAGCCGCAACCCGCCTTCTGTTATCAGCCGCTGAAAATCGATCCGTTGGAAGTGGTTCTCGCCAGTCGAGATGATTGTCTTCGTATTGCGCTGCACCTCGGCGAACGCAGGGATGTTGTCGGGCGGAATGGGATCTTCCAGCCACAGTAGATGATAGCTTTCCAGCGCCCGAGCCAGCTCCACCGCCGCAGCTACTCCATAGTTCCAATGGCAATCGATCGCGAGCCCCGCTTCAGGACCCACAGCCTGCCGCACAGCGCCCACCAGCGCCGCGGCATACTCGATCTCCGACCGGCTTAGATCGCGATTGTACTCGTCGGTCTCATACGGGGTTGGAACGTCGACATCGAACTTCACAATCGAGAACCCGCGATCCACCATCTCCTTCGCACGGCGCCCGTACGACTCTGGCGTGAGATGATCCTGCTTGGACGCGTCCCAACCGTGATGTTTCAAGCTGACGACGCTCTTACGCTCTTCGGCGTCGCCACCCATCCAATGCGGCGTACGCGGCACGAGCATGTTCGAGATGCTTTCCAACGCATCGCCCGCATGGCAGTCCGCGTAGATTCGCACGTGATCCCGATACTTGCCTCCCAGTAGTTGCCACATCGGCAAGCCGAACTTCTTCCCCACCACATCCAGCAGCGCCGTCTCGATACCGCCAATGGCGTGGTAAGTCAGACCTGGCGACGCATAGATGCAGCTACTCTTCAGCCGTCGCAATACACGATCGAAGGACGTAGGGTCCTCACCGATGAGAATCGTGGAAAAGTCGCGAATTGCGCCCGTGATGCCGGGCCCCAGGAATGCTTCACCGTATCCGGTGATCCCCTCATCCGTCTCGATCTTGACGATCGTCCAATCGAAGTTCGCCTCCAGGGCGGCCGTCGTCACGTTGGTGATCTTCATCGCGAAGCACCAAACATAACATGCGAGAAAATGCGCTACGCAAAGCCACTCTCAAAGCGTGAAGGTCCGGCTAGTCCTGCTCGCATGCGCCGTGGTCTGCCTCCGTGCGGAGGGGCCTCGCGCCATCCCGGCGCCTTTTTACACCCCGTCGAGCATCGTTAACGCCGCGAGTTTCAAAGCCGGAGCACTGGCGCCGAATACCATCGGCACTCTGTATGGCCGCGACCTCGCCTTCACCACGCGCGCCGTGTCGAACGAGGATCTATACAACGGTACGCTGCCAACGACGCTGCTCGGCACGGGCGTGCGACTCCTGGTCGGCGGCAATCTCGCGTTCCTCTACTACGTGTCACCGACGCAGATCAACTTCCTGATCCCGCCCAATCTTCCGCCCGGCCCACGTCAGATCCAACTCGTATTGGATGGTCGCGCCGCCGAAAGCGTGCGCGTCGAACTGGCTGCAGTCTCGCCTGCCCTCTTCGCTCTCGATCCAGAGACAGCTTTAGCGACGCGCGTTGACGGCCGTGTAATTACGGCAGAGCGGCCCGCGACACCAAGCGAGATCGTCATCCTTTACGCCACCGGTCTAGGCGAAACGCGCCCGAAGTTCGCAGCGGGCCAGATGCCCAACGCTGCAGCCTGGATTGAACGGCGCGCCGACTTCCAAGTCACTCTCAATGGGGAACCCGTCGACCGAGCCGCCATCCTTTATGCGGGAGTCGCGCCCGGCTTTGCAGGCTTGTACCAAGTCAACCTCAAGCTTCCGGACACCGCGCCGGCAAACCCAGAGATCCGAATTGGCTTCGGCGGCGAAAACGCAAGCCCCACGGGAGTGCGTCTTCCGATCCGCGCGAGCAACCCGTAAGCTGCGCGAAGCGTCTACACTGGAGTTAAGGCTCCTTTTCTATGCACCTCCGTGCTTTACTGGTCGCGTGTATTGTCCCCATAGCGCTGTTTGCGCAAGCAGACCCTGAGCCCGAAGAGCCCACCAGCAAGCAGTACACCGTCAAGCCCGGCACTCGAATTCCTCTCAGCCTCATCAACAGCATTAGCACCAAGAGCGCTGCTGAAGGCGACCGCGTTTATCTGGAGACCGTATTTCCCATCGTGGAAAGTGGTCGTGTCGTCATCCCGCCCGGCAGCTATGTCGCCGGTACGGTGACGCAAGTTAAGCGCCCGGGCCGCGTGAAAGGCCGAGGCGAACTGTATCTGCGTTTCGACTCGCTCACGCTTCCGAACGGTGTCACGCGAGACTTCCGCGCTCGGGTAGGGTCGCTTGATGGGCGCGCCAGTGAGGACCTCGACAAATCCGAAGGCAAGATCCGCAGCGAAGGCAATAAAGGCGGAGATGCACAGAAAGTTGGCGAAGCAGCGGCAGGTGGAGCGAGCGTCGGCGCAATCGCGGGAAGCGTAGCGGGCCGGGCAGGCATGGGAGCAGGTATTGGAGCTGGAGCCGGCGCTGCCGCGGCTTTAGCCGGAGTCCTTCTCTCGCGCGGTCCCGACGCAGTTCTCGCTCGAGGCACTACGCTCGAGATGATCGTTGACCGCGATCTCGTATACGATGAATCCGAACTGATGCCGACCACCGTCGGACGTGGTCGCACCGTCGGCGACGGGCCCGGTCCGCTGCCGAGCAACAAGCGATCGTCCGTTCCAATGCCGGGCCGGCCGTATTAATCGACCACGGACGACCAGCCTCGGCGCGACAGGTCCCAATAAATCACCGCGCCAGCCGCGATGCCTAGCCCAAGCAGACCCAGCCCAAGGGCAGTCTCCTGCAGCAGCAGTTTGCCCACCCCGAACAGCACTCCATAAATCAACACACAGCCGCACACCCAATCGAGCAGGTTCGATAATCCGTCCTGCCGAGGCCGCACCTCCGGCGCGAGCGCCGCGATCGGTCGCCAACCCGTAACTGAAGGAGCCGTGCGTCGATAAAAGCTCACCAGCGTCTCCTGCGACTCAGGCTTTGTGGCAAACGTCACCACGAGCCACAGTACGGTGGTGATCGCCACGGTCACGATCATGATCCAAGCTTCGTCCACCGGTCGAGCGCTATCGAAGCCGAACACCAACTGCATCGCAACCGAGACCGCGAATGCCGACACCATGGCCGATACTTCGCTCCACGCATTGATACGCCACCAGTACCAGCGCAGCAGGAGCACAGTGCCCGTGCCGGCGCCGGTGAGGATCAGCAACTTCCATGCGCCGGCAATCGAGTCCATGTAGAACGTGACGACCGCGGACACAATGGTAATGAGAACGGTCGCCAGCTGCGAAGCAACAACGTAATGCCGCTCGGACTCCGCCGGTTTGAGGAAGCGCCGGTAGAAGTCATTGATCAGATAGCTCGCGCCCCAATTTAATTGCGTCGCAATCGTGGACATGTATGCCGCCGCAAACGCCGCCAGCATCGTGCCTCGCAGATAAGGCGGCAGATGGTCGATCATCACCATCACGTAGCCCGTCTCTTTATCTTCCAGGTTCGGATACAAGATCAACGACGCGAGCCCGACCAGAATCCACGGCCAAGGCCGTACCGCATAATGCGCAACGTTGAACCACAATGTCGCCAGCAGCGAGTGGCGCTCATCCTTGGCGCAGAACATTCGCTGCGCAACGTAACCGCCACCACCAGGCTCAGCACCGGGATACCACGTCGCCCACCACTGCATTGAGATATACACAACAAACGTAATCACCGGCATCCACGCGGAGCCTACGTCCGGCACGAAGCTCAAGATCGACCCTTGGTCGCCACACGCGGCTATGCGCGCCGCATCGATGGCCATCAGCTTCGCCTTCATCGCAGCCATCCCGCCCACCGCGTGAACCGCCGCCACGGCCAGGACGATGACCATCCCCATCTTGATGAAGAACTGCACCACGTCTGTCACCAGCACGCCCCACAAGCCGGACAGAGTCGATATGAACGACGTCACCACAATCAAGCCGAGAACGATGATCAGCGCTTCCGACTTGGATACTCCGAGCACCAGCGTGAGGATCTTCACCATCGCCAGGTTCACCCAGCCAAGAATGATGCAGTTGATCGGAATGCCCAGATACAAGGCTCGAAACCCGCGCAGGAAGGCCGCAGGCTTACCCGAGTATCGAATCTCAGAAAATTCAATGTCCGTCATGACCCCGGATCGACGCCAAAGCCTGGCGTAGAAGAACACGGTGAGCATGCCGCTTGCGACAAAGTTCCACCACAGCCAGTTGCCGGCGATGCCGCGCGTCGCCACCAACCCGGTCACCACGAGTGGAGTATCCGCCGCGAACGTCGTCGCCACCATGGACGTGCCCGCCAGCCACCATGGCACGTTTCGCCCGGACAGAAAGAACTCGCTCACGCTTTTGCCCGCGCGAGCCTTGTAGTAGAACCCAATCCCTACATTCAGCGCGAAATAAAGCGCCACCACCAGCCAGTCGATCGCCGTTAGCTGCACGCCCTGAATTATACAGGGAGGCCGGTACCCCAAAACAAGACTGCATACTTTTGTCGACCGCAAAACAGTACTGAACGTGTAATGAAAATCACTTCACCTGCATGCGCAGCCTATGGTATTCTGCCGACAGCGCTGCAGCATTTGGCGCTGAGTTCAAAATTAGAAGGATTTGGGTTACATGAAGGAAACCGGTGTTGTCAAGTGGTTTAACGCTGCGAAGGGCTTCGGCTTTATTCAGCGGGAAAACGGGGAAGATGTATTCGTGCATTTCACGGCTATCCAGACGAGTGGATACCGTAGCCTGAACGAGGGAGCGAAAGTCTCGTTCCTCGTCAAGCAGGGGCCCAAGGGTTTGCAGGCCGAAGAAGTAGCGACACTAGCTTGACCCGGCGCCGGCTTCAGCAGCCGGTGAGTAACAGTTTGGAGAATCCAAAGGCTCGGAACCACCCGGTTCCGGGCCTTCCGCTTTTCTGGGTCCTCGCCGCCACCCGTGCTTGACAGTTTGATAGTAGTTATCGAATAATAGGTATTGTCAGTGGCAAGAACCAGTCGAGTCGAGTCCTTCCGTGATCTGTGCGAACGGCGCGGCCTAGCAGTAACGCATCAGCGACAGGTGATCTTTGAGACGCTAACGGCGATGCATGGCCACCCGAGCCCGGAAGCTGTGTACGATCTGGTGAAGGAGCGGATTCCGTCCATCTCGCTCGCCACGGTATATAAGAATCTGAAGACTTTTGAGGAGCACGGACTCGTACAAGAGGTCAGCCCTCACCACGGATCGGCGCGCTTTGAGACAAACTCCGCGCCTCACCATCACTTGGTTTGCCTTCGTTGCAAGGCGATTGTGGATGTGCCCGCAGATGATATCGGGCCCGTCCGCCTCAGAAAGCGCGCTCCCGCAGGCTTCCGCATCCAGCGCTACAGCGTGGAGATGCACGGGCTGTGCGGCGATTGCGCGCAGCAAGTCGAATCGTAATCCGAACCGGAAACATCAGGATAAGAAAAGGAGAACCGCAAGAATGTTAGGAGTCGGCGAGAAGTTCCCCGAGTTTAAGGTGAAGGCCACGGTCAGCACCGACATGAAGAACGCGTTCCAGGACTTGACCGAGGACTCGTATCCCGGCAAGTGGAAGATTTACTTCTTCTGGCCCAAGGACTTCACCTTTGTTTGCCCCACTGAGATTGCCGGCTTCGGCAAGCTCAATTCACAGTTTGAGGACCGCGACACGCAGGTGATCGGCGGCAGCACAGATTCTGAGTTCGTCCATCTTGCATGGCGTCAGCATCACGATGATCTGAAGAACCTGCCGTTCCCGATGATCGCCGACGTGAAGCGGGAACTCGCCGAAGAACTCGGCATTCTCGATCCCAATGAAGGCGTGTGCCAGCGAGCCACCTTTATCGTCGATCCGGAAAACATCATTCGACACGTCTCGGTCAACGACCTCAGCGTCGGCCGTAATGTCGATGAAGTGTTGCGCGTGCTTGACGCGCTACAGACCGACGAACTGTGTCCCTGCAACTGGCAAAAAGGCCAGGAAACGCTGCACGTCTAAATTCGTTCGCAATCAGGGCGTGTGGGATCCCGTCGCGGATCTCGCGCGCCCTTTGTTTATCCGGAGAACATCATGTCCCTCGATACGCTCACAGAATCTATCCCCGCTTACGCCAAAGACATCAAATTAAACTTAAGCGCCGTGCTTCGCCAGACAGAGCTGAATCCGCAGCAGCTCTGGGGAACCGCGCTTGCGTGCGCCATTGCGTCTCGCAATCCGATGGTATTGAACGCAATCTCTGTCGAATCTCGCGCGCATCTTTCTGAAGAAGCCGCCGACGGGGCACGGACCGCCGCGTCCGTCATGTCCATGAACAATGTGTACTACCGTTTTCTCCACCTGACGGAAAATGAGAAGTACAAGCAGATTCCAGCGCGTCTACGTATGCAGGGGATACGCACGCACGGTGTGGATCATGCTGACTTCGAACTCTGGTGCACAGCCGTGTCCGCGATCAACAATTGCAAGACTTGCGTGGCATCGCACGAGCAGGTGCTGCGTGAAAAAGGGATCACGGAAGAGCAGGTTGCGGCGGCAGTTCGCATTGCGGCGGTGATTCATGCGGCATCGGTCGTACTGGACGCGGCAGCTTGCAATTCCTCTTCACAAGGAGGATAAATGGATTCAGGTAATGGCGATATCCAGAAACTCGGCGAGCTGATCAAAGGCATCCCCATTGCGATGCTCACTACAGTCGACGACGAGGGCTGCCTTCGCAGCCGTCCGATGGCGAACCAGGACGAGGCCTTCGATGGAACTTTATGGTTCTTCACCGAAGCCGATTCGACCAAGGTGCATGAGCTTGAACGCGACCGGCATGTGAACCTCAGCTACGCCGATGCGTCGGATAACCGCTACGTCTCAGTAAGCGGGACCGCTTCGGTAGTCCGCGACCGGGCCAAGATGAAAGAACTTTGGTCGCCTCTCCACAAAGCGTGGTTTCCAAAGGGTCTTGAAGATCCGAACATCGCTCTGCTTCGCGTAGAGGTGGAGAAAGCCGAATACTGGGATTCGCCTTCCAGCGCCGTGGTTCGTCTGTTTGGCTTTGCCAAGGCTCTGGCGACCGGTAAAAGGTACGGTGAAGAAGGCGCCGATCACGAGAAACTTCGCCTCTAGATAGCACTCGGGCAGGATTCAAGCAGTTGGATCCTGCCCTACGCGCACCATCGCTGCGTTCATATAAGAACCCGGTGCGCTCAGGGACTCGCAACCGCATGGACCCCCGCTGCGGTGGTGATGAGGCTAGGGTGAGGGTTCAGAATAGTTCCTAGGTGCGGAGATTGGCTATGATCGCCCAGAAGCTCACGACGTTGGCACTTCAACTGGTGCTTTAATCCCGAACGAGATGTTGTCCGCTTGCAGGCGGGCAAGGGCGATACGCTCTACGCAATCGAGACGCCAGAGGGGTATCTGCTGACGCGCTCTGATCCCAGCGCTAAGGAGCAACTCAAGGCCGGTCAGGACTTGAGAATTACCAGGACACCTTCACAGCCCTCGCGAGGTAACGGCTGCGCCGAAGGGCGATGGGGCAAGCAGGCCCTGCTGCGTCCGCCTGAACCAAGGAATCGCGCTGCTATGCTGCGCTGCTCTGTCTCTCATGCGCGCTGGCCGCTTTCGAGTCTGTTCTCGACCGCGAGGGTACGGACTCGCCAGTGCCAGCAGAAACGCGCACGCCCCCCGCTTCAGCGGAATCCGCAGAAGACCACTGCCATCGCCGCGTCGCTGCCGCTCCCTCGTCCCGTGCCTGAACGATGGGGCGGGCGCTTGATAGGCTGGAAGAGATGAATAAGCAACAAATCCTTGCGGGGATCCTCGAGATCGGTGTCGTGCCAGTCGTGCGCACCTCGTCTGCCGAATCGGCGATTCGGTCCATCGAAGCGATCTATCGCGGTGGCATCCGAGCTGCGGAAATCACCATGACCGTTCCCGGCGCGATCAAAGCACTGGAAAAGATCGCCGACCAGTTCGGCGACAGCATCGTGCTCGGCGCGGGAACCGTGCTTGACCCCGAGACGGCTCGTTCGTGCATGCTTGCCGGAGCCCAGTTCTTTGTCACGCCTGCCCTGAACGTGAAAACCATCGAGGCCGCAAACCGCTACTCGAAGCCCATCATGCCCGGCGCACTTACGCCCACCGAAGTGGTTACGGCGTGGGAAGCAGGCGCCGATGCCGTGAAGGTGTTTCCCTGCAGCGCCGTAGGCGGCGCCAAGTACATCAAGGCTCTTAAGGCGCCTTTTCCGCAAATCGAGATGATTCCAACCGGCGGCGTGAATCTGGAAACCGCGGCCGACTTCCTGAAGGCGGGCGCAGCGGCCGTCGCAGTAGGCGGCGAACTCGTCGATGCGGAGACCATCAAGGCCGGCAAGTACGAGGTGTTCGAAGAGCGCGCGCGCCAGTACGCCGAGATCGTACGCAAGACTCGCGAAGAGCTGAAAGCGAAAGCCGCGGCCAAGTAGGAGCCGAATGCTTCCACGACGGTCGTTCCTCCAACTGAGCGGCATGGCCGCGTTCGCTCCGTGGACTCCGGCCACGGCTCAGCAGGAGGTGCCCGACGCGCTCGCGCGTCCCATGCGGTGGGCGCAACTGGTCTTCGTGGAAGATGACCCAGGCAACTACGATCCGCAGTTCTGGCTCGACTACTTTAAACGCATTCATGCCGATGGCGCCTGCCTGGGCGCCGGCGGCTACATGGCCTTCTATCCAAGCGAAGTCCCGCTCCACTACGTCAGCCGATTCATCAAGCCAGGGATGGACACGTTTGGCGAACTGACGGCGGGCTGTCGCAAACTCGGGATGAGTGTCATTGCTCGAACGGATCCGCACGCCGCCCATGACGATGTTTACCGAGCCCATCCCGATTGGATCGCGGTTGATGCGGATGGCAAGAAGCGCCGCCACTGGGCGTTTCCTGAAGCCTGGGTCACCTGTACGTTAGGGCCATTCAGCTTCGACTTCATGACGGCCGTCACCGCGGAGATCGCTCGAAAGTACGACGTCGACGGAATCTTCACGAACCGCTGGGAAGGCTCCGGCATGTGCTACTGCGAGCACTGCACGACCAACTTCCGCAAAGCCACCGGCCTCGAGCTGCCGCGTGAGAACTCGCCGCAATCCACCAAACACGCGTACGAGGTGTGGAAAGAGAATCGCCTCTTCGAACAATGGCATCTTTGGGATGAAACGATTCGAAAGCACCGGCCGAATGCGCGCTTCATCGCTAACTCGGGCGGCGGCGCGTTAAGCCGTATCGACATGGCGCGCTTGGGCAAGCTTTCGTCCATCCTTTTCGCCGATCGCCAGGCTCGCAACGGCGCCATGCCGATGTGGATCAACGGCAAGTACGCCAAGGAATATAGAGCGGCGATGGGTTCTAAACCAGTGGGCGGCATCTTCAGCGTCGGCCTGGAAGCGCCATACCGGTGGAAGGACTCCGTGCAGGATGCTCCGGAGCTGACCTCGTTTGTTGCTGACGGGATTGCGAATGGAATTCGTCCGTGGTTCGCGAAATTCAACGGCAAGGTGATCGACAAGCGCTGGATGGAGCCGGTCGCCAGGATCTACGATTGGTGCTGGCGGAATGAGAAGTACCTGCGCAATACCGAGTCGCTAGCGCGCACGGCCGTTGTTTATTCGCAACGCACGGCTCGGAATCACGGTCCCAAGGTCGATGACCACATCAATGGTTTCTATCAGGCGCTTGTCGAAGCGCGCGTGCCATTTGAAATGGCGCACGACGAACTGCTTGAAGGCGCGCTGCCCAAATACAAGCTGCTTGTTCTGCCGAATGTCGCCGACATGTCGGACAGGCAATGTGAACAGATTCGTCAGTACGTAAAGGCCGGCGGCAGCATAATCGCGACGCACGAAACTTCATTGAACGACGAGACGGGGAAGCGACGCGCGGACTTCGGTCTCGCCGACGTGTTCGGCTGTTCCTTTGGCGGGCAGGTGGAGGCGCGCATGCAGAACGCGTACCTCGCGTTGAGCGGTCCGCACCCCTTTCTGAAAGGGCTTGAGGACACACCGCGGATCGTTCACGGTGTGTCGCGAGTGGCGACAAAGCCGCACGACCCGCAATCCAAATCGCCGCTCCTTCTTATCCCCAGCTATCCCGACCTTCCAATGGAAGAGGTGTATCCTCGGCAAGCGCAAAGGGCCTCACAGCCTGAGGCCTACATTCGTCAGTTCGGGGCCGGCCGGGTTGTCTACTTCCCGTTCGATCTTGACCGAACGTACTGGGAAATCCTCGCGGCTGACCACGGCCGACTGCTTCGCAACGCGGTCACCTGGGCATTGAACGATGCTCCAGGAGTCCACATCCAAGGCCCAGGCCTTCTCGATGTGACGATGTGGCGTCAGCAGAACTCGGTGGCGCTGCACATGGTGAATTTAAGTAATCCGATGTCGATGCGCGGCTTCGTGCGCGAGCCAATTCCACTTGGCCCACAGAAAGTCACGTTGGAATTGCCTGCGGGTGTCTCGGCGGGGAAAATCACACTGCTCGAATCCGGCGGCGCTGTGCGTGACCTCGCTACGCGCAACGGCGTCCTCACCTTCACCGTACCTTCGATTTCCGTGCACGAGGTGGTCGCGATCGACTTGTTCGCCGCCGCCCGGCGTTAACCGATTCGCCGATCCAATCCTTCATCGCGTCCGAATCTTCAAAGATCTCCGGCGGCGCCTCGTAGTACGACATGGTCTCGTTGCGATCTTCAAACGGCTTGAACCGACGCAGTCCTCGATCCTCGAACCGGCTGCGATTCTCATCATCTGCTTTCAAATAGACCGCATTGCCGGCCACCAGCGCGAACACGATTCCATCGCAATAAAGGCAGTAGCCGCCGAACATCGCGCGTGATGTGATCTCGCCCACAGGCTCGAACTGTTCGGTGAGAAACTCAACGTACGGATTTCGAACACCCATGACAAGAACAATACCGCTCATCCTCCTTGCAGCTACCGGGTGATATACGCTCAACAACCGCTTCGATCGCGGCGCATCTCTCCCGAAGTCCACCCGGACCGGACAGTGACGTTTCGCCTGCGCGCGCCGAACGCGAAGGAAGTGCTGGTCGGAGGGAACTTCACGGCCAAGCCGCAGGCGATGACGCGGGATGAAAGCGGCGTCTGGTCCTTGACCATTCCGCCGCTGGCAGCCGACGTGTACGATTACACGGTCCGCATTGCCAGGAAAGCCTGCTCCGCATACCCGGAGCGACGCCGCACATGTGGGATGACCAGCCTCGCCGCCGGCCGGGCACTCTGCATCAACAACGACCCTCAATTGCGCAAAAAAAACACCGAGCTGTTCACGAACGACCTGTTAGCCGACAAGCCAGAAGAGCAGTATGCCTCAGTCGTAGCAAATCCAGCCGCAACCAACAAAGCCTTCAAGCTGATCTGGATGGCAACTGGGAAAGACGACTTTCTTCTGGAAGCCGACCAGCAGTTCGTCGCATGGTTGAGGGGAAAAGACGTCAACCTCAGTTGGAAAGAGACAGAAGGCGCACACACATGGCTCGTATGGCGCCGGTACCTGACGGAGTTTGCCCCGCTTCTATTCCGCTAATCACCGTGTTACGCGCTATCTTTGTAAACAATGCCAAGGCTTGCAACGGCGCCGCAGCCGCGTAACCCGACTCCGTTGCCTGACCAGGAACGACCGCCCTTCTGGTGGATCCGCTGGGTCCCTACAGTGATCTTCTTCCTGGTGGTGATCTACGTGGCCTACATCGTGGGCCGCGTGGCAGTGGTACCCGTGCTGGCGTCAGCGGCGCTGGCTTACGTTCTCAATCCCATCGTTGAAGTGTTCGAACGCAGAGGGTTCTCGCGACTCTGGGCGGCGACCCTTGCGTTGTTGATCGTAAGCCTCGCCGTGTGCGGCTTCCTTTGGTTCGTCGTTCCCGACCTTTGGGAGCAAAGCGTCAAGGCAAGTGAAGGCATCATGGGCGCGTTCACCGAAACGAATGCTCAAAATGCCCGCGCTTACATCCGAAGCGTCTCGCCGCTGCTCGACCGCATCATCGGCTATCGCGTTTACCGGTTTCTTCGCTCGCCCAACAGCCTGATTGAAGCGTCGCAGTCGTGGGCAGCCGGTTCGCTGACGGACTTCCTCGTCACCGCGTCCAGCCTGCTGGATCTGCTGCTAATTCCATTCTTCGTCTTCTACATTCTGGTAGACTTCAGCCGCTGGCGTGATCGCGGCGAAGACTTAATCCCGCCCCGTTTCCGCGAGCCCTTCAGCCGGTTGTTCGACGAGGTAGGTCGAATCCTGCAGTCCTACGTGCTTGGTCAACTGATGATCGCGATCATTATGGGCATACTGTACGCCATCGGCTTCGCCGCCATGCAAGTCCCGGCATGGGCCGGCATCGCCGCGCTCTCAGGATTCCTGAACGTGATCCCTTACGTGGGTACAGGCTTCGGTATTGTTGTGGCTAGCGGGTTCACGCTCGCGCACACCGGCGAGATATGGCGAGTCTTCGGAGTGCTCGGGGTTTTCACAGCGGTGCAGTGCGTGGAGGGCTACTACCTCACGCCGAAGATCCTCGGTGGGCGCTTAAGCCTGCATCCCATGGCAGTATTCCTTGGCCTGCTGATCGGCGGCAAGCTCTTCGGATTCCTGGGAGTGCTGCTTGCTGTACCTGCAATAGCCGTAGCGCAGGTATTCTTCAAGTTCCTCCGCGAAATCTACAAGACCTCCGACTTCTACCGCGCCGGCGAGATGGGCCCTGAACCTGCGCCCGCTCCGGTGGAGGAAGTGATCGCCAAAGCCGCTGACACCGTACTTGCCGACCAGGTCGACAAGCAGAAAGGCGATGAGGTTCTCGCGCCCGACGTCGATGACGACGATCGCGTGGCGCGTGAGAAGCTCGCGTGATCGTAGCCATCGATGGCACTCCGCTCACCGTCTCGTCGGGCGGTGTGAGGCGGTACACCACCGAACTCACGCGCGCACTGCAGGCGAACTATCCGGAAGACGAGATCCATATCCTCTCCGATCAACTCCAGCCGGTGGCCGGGCTTGATCGGCGCTGGTGGACCATCGGCGTCCAACGCGCGATGGCACGGGTGAATTGCGAGATCTTCCACGGGACTGACTTCGCCGTTCCGTACCTGCCTCTCCGACCCTCGGTACTCACGCTTCACGATCTGTCGCCATGGATGAATCCGGCCTGGCACCATGCCGCCGGGCGAGTGCGTCGCCGCACGCCGTATCTGCTGAAACTCGGCATCGCGACCATGGTACTGACGGTCAGCGAAGCCGTCCGGTCCCGCGCAATCGACCACTTCAACCTGGTAGCTTCCCGTGTGGTGGCTGTTCATCTCGCCGCCGGCAGTCACCTGCAACCCGTCGAGATGCCGCCGCCACCCGTGCCTTACTTCCTTTACGTCGGCACCATCGAGCCGCGCAAGAACGTACCGGCCCTGATCAGTGCCTGGCGGCACGTGCGGACGTCGCACAACGTCGATCTCGTACTCGTCGGTCGTAGACGTGCCGACGCGCCGACAATTGCGACCGTTCCCGGATTGCGCATCCTCGGTGAAGTCGAAGATGAGTACCTGCCTGCCCTATATTCCGGGTGCATCGCCACCGTTTACCCAACCGACTACGAGGGCTTCGGCCTCCCCGTGCTGGAAGCCATGCAGTGCGGAGCCCCCGTGATCACGACGCACGACCCGGCCGTGACGGAGGTCTCCGGGGGCGCCGCAATCCACGTTTCCGCCGACAACCTGGCCGAAGCGATGGAAGGAATCCTCACCAATCCCGAAGAGCGCCAGCGCCGTCGTGAACTTTCCCTGCGGCGGGCCGCCGAGTTCTCCTGGACCCGCACCGCCGCCCAAACGCGAGCCGTGTATCTAGAGGCCATTCGCCGATTTCATGCCTGACGCGCTGATCGTGTGCCCTGAAGCCCCTTATCCAATCCTCGGCGGCGGTCAGTTGCGAACCGCGTGCCTGCTGGAATACCTGTCATCCCGGTACGCAGTCGACGTGATCGTCTTTCGCGAACCGGCTGCTCCCGATCCCCGCGCCTCCCTTCCTGCGAACCTCGTCCGCAGCGTGCAGGTGGTCGATCTTCCGTATCACTCCAAGTCGCCCGCCGCCCGCGCTCTCCGGAATCTCCGCCGCTTCGTGCAGGGGACTCCGCCACTGATGGATCGATTCGGCGGCTTCCCACTGCCCATCCACCGCGGCTACGACGTCGCCGTCATCGAGCATTTCTGGTGCGCCCCCTACCTCCACGCCTTACGTGGGCACGCCGCCCGGATTGTTCTGGATCTCCACAACATCGAGTCGGTGCTGCTGGAACGTTCGGCTGCGGCGCAAGGTTCCTTTGGACGCACGCTGCTCCGTCGGTTCGCCGGCGCTTCCCGGCGATCGGAGGCCAAACTCCTCCCGCGGTTCGACACCCTGCTCGTCACCTCCGAAGACGACCGCCGCACGATTGGCGCGGGTGTCGTCTGGCCCAACACGATCCCGTATGTGCCTCAGCCACAAGCACAAAAGCGCGACCACATCGTCTTTTCGGGCAACATGGCGTACCACCCGAACATCGACGCCGCCCGCCACTTCGCCTCCGCCACCTGGCCAAGAATTCGCGAAACGAACCCAAGTGTGAAGTGGCGCGTGGCGGGTAGGAACCCTGAAGCCCTCCGACTCCCTCCCGAGGACCGAGTCGAAATCACTGGCGCCCTGACGGACCCGATCGCCGAGATCGCCACCGCCCGCGCCGCCGTCGTTCCTCTGCTATCCGGGAGTGGGACACGCTTCAAGATCATTGAAGCGTGGGCCGCAGGAACACCCGTAATCTCAACTACGATCGGCGCGGAAGGCCTGGGCGCAACACCCGGCGACCACCTCCTGATAGCCGACACACCCGCCGACTTCGCGGCTGCCGTGACAGCCGTTCTGAACGACGAAGCACTGGCCGACCGGCTCGCGACCGCAGGTCGGCAGCATTACGAAGCCAATTTCACTTGGCCGATAGCGTGGAAAATGTTGGAGGAGGTGGGGTTGTAAGTTAACCGAAGCTATACTGGTAGCCAGTGCATGCGCTTTGCCGTTGACGCTCACGCGATAGGGCGGCATCTGACGGGGAACGAAGTATATGTCCGCAACCTTCTGGAAGGGTTTGCGGCCCTCGACCAGAGTTCGGAATTCATCGCGTATCTATCGCACACCTCCGACGGGGCCGATCCCCCCGTCCCGCAGCGGTTCAAGCGAGCCTACGTTTCTCCTAACTGCATCAAAAGATTGAGCGTCGACCTTTCCAGCCGCATTTTGGAAGACCGTCCCGACCTGATTCACGTCCAGTACACGGCGCCCCTGTCCTGCGCCGCGCCCATCATCGTCAGCGTCCACGACATCAGCTTCCTGGAGCGCCCGGAATACTTCCCGTGGTGGCGCGCCATGCAGCTTCGTTTGACCGTGAAGAACACGATTCGCCGAGCGGCCCGCGTGATAACGCCTAGCGAATTCTCCAGGACGCGCCTCCTTCAGGCCTACAATCCCGATCCCGCGAAGGTCGACGTAGTGCCCATCGCCGTCTCCTCGACCTTCCGGCCCTTGCCTCACGAGCAGGCCTTCCGCTGGGTGGCCGACCGCTTTCGCATCGCTTCTCCTTTCGTGCTCACCGTAGGCGACTTGCAGCCGCGCAAAAACCAGATCGGCCTCATCCGAGCCTTCGAACAGCTCGTCCTCGCGAATCCCCAGTTGCCGCACAAGCTGGTGATTGTCGGGAAAAAGACGTGGTTTGCCGACCGCATTGTCGAAACAGGCCGCAATTCACGGATCGCAGACCGCATCGTCTACACCGGTTTCGTTAATGACGACGAACTCCTGCAACTCTACAACGCCTGCGACATGATGGTGTTCCCGTCCTTCTACGAGGGCTTTGGCTTGCCGATTCTCGAGGCGATGGCCTGCGGGCGAGCCGTCGCGTGCTCCAATACTTCATCCATGCCCGAAGTGGCTAATGCCGCAGCCATCCTTTTCGATCCGAGCCAGCGCGACGAAATCGTGCGATCCATGCGCGACATCCTGCTCGACCACGAATTGCGAACACGAATGGAACGCCTTGGACTGCACAGGGCGTCCCTCTTTACATGGCAACGTACCGCCGAACGGACACTCGAGATCTATCATCAGGTCGCCGGCGCCAACATTTTGCGCCCCGAGCACGTCACTAGAGTGCCGGTCTCTCCGCGATGAAGCTTTTATTTCTTTCCGTAATCGCCTGTGCCTTGTTTGCGCAGGAACATCCGGCGCCAGCCCCTCAGCCTCCTGCGCCGGCTAAAGCAGAGCCGGCCAAGCCGAAGCCCGCGACCAAGTCCGAATCCCTCAAATACGAGGTGAACTGGCCCAGCGGATTGAGCCTTGGGGAAGCGATCCTGACCTCTGCTCCCACCCCATCGCTCCTGAACTTCGCGTTCCAGATGGATGCCTCCATACCAGGCTTTTCCGTATCCGAATCCGTCGACAGCCGGGCTACACCGGAGTTCTGCTCGGTGCTGCTCTACAAGCGCGGGGTGCGTGGCTCCCGTAAGGTGGATGAACGTACCGAGTTTGATCAAGCTAAGATGACGGCGACACGCAAGACCGAAGGTGGCGGCAAGAGCGAGTTGTCTACGCCGGCCTGCGCCAAGGATGCACTCGCGTTCCTATACTTCCTGCGCCGCGAACTGGCGGCAGGCCGCCTGCCTCCACAGCAGAAGGTCTACTACGGCTCGGCGTATGCGGTGAGCTTGAAGTTCACCGGGACAGAGCGCATTGTGGTCGCCGGCGAAGCTCTGGAAGCCGAGAAGATTACGGCCTCGGTCAAAGGCCCTGTGACCGCCGCGACGGCCGACCTTTTTTTCGCCAAAGACGCCGTCCGCACGCCTCTACTCATCCGAGTTCCCCTGAAGGCCGGACAGTTCAGCCTGGAGTTGATTCGCTGAATGCGAATTGCGTTCTTTTCGCCCATGCCGCCTTCCAAAAGCGGTATCGCGGATTACTCGGCTGCGTTGGTCGAGCCTCTTGCCGACCTTGCCAAGGTTGACGTATTCGCCGAAGCGCCCGCCTCGTTCAACCCGGCGGCCTACGACGTCGCGCTTTATCAGATCGGCAACAACGGCTATCACAGCTTCGCCTACGAGCGAGCCCTCCAAACGCCAGGTGTCGTGGTGCTGCACGAGTCCAATCTCCACCACCTGATCGCTGAGCGCACCATCAAGCGCGACGATTGGGACGCCTACATGCGCGAGGTCGAGTTTGACGGCGGCGCGGAAGCGCTGGCGTATGCGCGACAGGTTCGAGCGCTCGAAGTCGGTCCCGACTACGAAGGCGTGCCGATGCTCAAGCGTTTGCTCATTGCCTCCAAAGGCGTAGTTGTTCACAGTCATTACGTCGAGCGCGATGTGCGCAACGCTGGCTACGAGGGTCCGGTCGAGGTTATCCCGCACGGCGCGTGGATCCCCGACGCTGACCGTTTGGGCAAGCGCGAAAAGCTGGGCATTGACCGAACCACGCCATTGGTTGGCGTCTTCGGCTTTCTCAAGCCGTACAAGCGCATCGCCGAGTCGCTGCGAGCCTTCAAGCGCGTCCTGCGCGTGCACGCCAATGCCCGCATGATCCTCGTGGGCGAGCCGCATCCCGACTTCCCGCTGCAATCGATCATTGACGGACTCGGCTTGCAAGCGGCTGTGCGCATCCTCGGCTTCACCCCCATCCAGGATTTCGTCAACTACATCGCGGCCTGTGACATCATTCTCAACCTTCGCTATCCCACCGTCGGTGAAAGCTCGGGCACGTTGCTGCGCTCGCTCGGACTCGGACGAGCTGTCATCGTCTCCAACATCGGTTCCTTCGCCGAATACCCCGACACCATCTGCCTCAAAGTGCCTGTCGATGCGACCGAGGAAGACACACTTTTCGAATACCTCAACCTACTGGTTGAGCGGCCTGATCTTCGTCAAACGCTAGGCGACAACGCACGGGCATGGGTCGAACGCGAGTGCAATTGGAACTCCGTCGCCGAGCGATACGCGCGATTCCTGCAAGCCATCAGCGCCGGCGTCGAATGGCCTTTGGCGAAAGTCGCGGCTGCGTCCACGACAACCTCGGTGGAACCCGCGCCTCAGCGTCAGGCAATCGTTGTTGAACCAGAATACGTTCTGGGATGGGCCGAAAATGCCGAAGCGCGCTCCTATGTCAACACGCACATTACCCGCTTGGCAAAGACTCTGGCCATCACGCCCGCCGGAGCCTCGGACAAGCGAATCCTGGAAATGGGTTCGTATTTGCAAATCACGCCCGCACTGAAAACCAAGCTTGGCTATGGAGAAGTGCGCGGCTGCTACTACGGACCCGCGGGCCAAGTGGACCGCAAGGCGATTCAGTCGGAAAATGGCGAAGTCTTTGAGTGCGACGTAGACCTGTTTGATGCTGAAAAGGACCCGTTCCCCTATCCCGACGAGTACTTCGATACAATCCTCTGCTGCGAGTTGATCGAGCATCTGCCCTCAGATCCCATGCACATGATGTCGGAAATCAACCGCATCCTGAAGCCCGGCGGGCATGTTGTGATCACCACGCCCAACATCGTCTCCGCCCGAGCGTTGTCGGCAATTCTGCAGGGCTA
This sequence comes from Bryobacteraceae bacterium, assembly GCA_035634155.1. GTDB lineage: Bacteria > Acidobacteriota > Terriglobia > Bryobacterales > Bryobacteraceae > DASQDN01. The sequence goes on from DASQDN010000232.1 coordinate 20,411, forward strand.
TCATCCGGGCTTTTTCCCTGCCTACATCCGGCCGGCCGAACCCGGAGCTGAAGTGGAAGCGCGTCACGCTCGCGAATACGCCCCGCGCGAAATCAAGCACCTGTTCCTGGACGCGGGCTTTGACACCGTGCTTCTGGAAACCGGCGAGTTCCTGGACGAACCCCATCCCGAGCACGCCTGGGTTCGCCATCTCCTTGAAACGTATGAAGTGACTACCGAACTCCGCGGCGATGGCATCTATGCCGTAGGCCAGAAGCGCGGTCCTGTGCGCGACCGCTACCCTGCGTGGTTGTACAACTAGTCCGCCGATGACGGCAGCCATCGAGCGCCCGACCTTCGAAACCGACGCCGCCGCTCGCGTTGTAACCGCCCGATTTATACTCGTCAACCGCACCGACCACACCTGGCACGCGGAGGGAGGGCCAGCTATCGCATGGCAGATCTACGATCCCGAATCGGCTACATTCATCCGCGAAGGCGAATGGGCGCCGCTGCCCCACGACCTCGCCCCCGCTGAAACGAGCGCCGTATCCATCGCAATCGACCTGCCGCCCGAACGCGGGCATTATCACGTTTATCTTTCCACCGTTACACCTGACGACGGATGGGCCTTTACCCGCAACGAACCATTTCTACTTATCGATGCGCACGTCGAGCACGCAGTCGCTTCGCTCGTTGAGGGCCACGTCACGACGATCCGCGCCATGCGGCGCCGCAAACTACGATCTTCGATCGCGAAAGCATTCACGGTCCCATTCACCTCCATCTGGCGTAACCGCAATCTCATCGCTTCCATGACTCGCCGCGACGTCATGCAGCGCTACCGAGGTAGCGCCGGCGATGTGCTGTGGACCATTCTGCACCCCGTGCTGCTTATGGCGACGTACTTCTTCGTGTTCGGCATCGTCCTGGAGTCGCGCTTCGGGGCCGATCAAAGTCGAACGGCGTTCGCCTTCTACTTCCTGGCCGGCATGCTGCCGTGGCTCGGTATGTCGGATGCAATCGGCCGGTCGCCGAACGGCATTCTCGAGAACCGGGTCCTCGTCAAGAAAGTAGTGTTCCCAGTGGAGATCCTGCCTGTGACTCAGGTGATCTCCGCGCTTGTTACGCAAGCGTTCGCCACAGGGGTCTTCGTCCTCGCACTGCTGCTGATTCGGCAGCACGTCCCGGCAGCCATCGTGTGGCTTCCCTTGCTGGTCATTCCCCAACTTCTATTCACGCTTGGATTGACATGGTTCCTTTCGGCCACGGGAGTGTACCTGCGCGATATCGGGCAGATGATCGGCTTCTTCTTGACGCTATGGTTTTTCCTGACACCCATCTGCTATCCCGAAGCAAAACTTCCGGCTGGGGCCGCTGAGATCCTTACCAAGAATCCCGTCTACGTTCTTGTACGCGGCTACCGAGCCATCTTCCTGGAAGGTCACGCGCCGCCGCTTGCCGCTCTTGCCAAACTGTGGGTTGTGGCGGCCGTTGTCTTTCTCGGCGGGCACGCGTGGTTCTATAAGCTGCGGCGCAGCTTCGCCGACGTTATCTAAAGCTTGCGGAATGCTTCTGCCCCGCGCCATCCTGGTGTTTAAGTGAACGGCCGTTCCGATCGCGTGTCCCTCATCGTTCTGGCCATGAGCGGCGCGGCGTTCATCATGGCGTTTCAGGTCGCAGGCAAAGCTGCGCGCGATGCGCTGTTCCTTTCGAATTTCCGCTCGCACCACCTGCCCGCGATGATAATGGCCGGGGCCGTTGCCGCCATCCTGTTGGGCCTGCTGAACTCGCGATTCCTAAGCGCGTTCACTCCGGGCCGAATGATCCCGACGCTCATGATCGGAAGCGGCGCCCTACAGGCGGCCGAATGGTTCACCTACGGCATAGCTCCGCGGCCGACAGCAGTGGCCGTGTACATTCACGTCATCTCACTCGGTGCGGTGATCACGTCCGGCTTTTGGTCCGTTGTCAGCGAGCAGCTCGACCCTTACACCGCCAAGCGAAACTTCGGCCGTATCGCCGCGGCGGGAACGGCAGGCGGTGTCATCGGCGGCTTTGTCGCCGAGCGAATTGCTGCGCTGACGCACGGCGAAGCAGTCCTGCTTTTCATGGCCGCCGCGCAGGTGATCACGGGCTTTGTCATCCTGGCTCTTCCGCGATCTTCCCCTGCGCGCCCAAACACGGCACGCGTGCGAGCGCGCGACATCTTCCGCCGCTCTTCGTACATGCGCAACCTGTCCTACATGGTGCTGCTGGGAACGTTTTCAGCGGCCTTGCTCGACTTCGTCCTGAAATCCCAAGCCCGAGCCACCTTAGGACCCGGCGACGCGCTGATGCGCTTCTTCGCGATGTTTCACACGGGTACAGCGCTTCTATCTTTCCTGCTGCAGACAGGAGCCACGCCTCGCTTCCTGAATCGATTCGGTGTCGGCGCCACGGTCTCCACACTGCCGGCCGCGGTTACGGGAAGCGGAGTGCTTGCCCTACTTACCGGGGGCTTCTCCACGATTGTGCTAGCTCGCGGCCTGGAGGCGGTTGTTCGAGGGTCGCTCTTCCGAGCGGGCTACGAACTCTTCTACACTCCAATGCTGCCAGCCGATAAGCGAGCGGTGAAATCCATCAACGATGTCACCGTCGATCGGCTTGGCGATGGTCTGGGCGGCGGTTTTGCGCAGGCCGTAATCTCGAGTGTTGGACCAATAGGAACCACGGTGATGCTGGCAACGGCGGCCGCCGCATCGGGGTTGAGTTGGGTACTCGCTGGTCGTCTGCATGGCGCCTATGTGAAGAGTTTGGAGCGCAGCCTGACCCATCATGGGCGCAAGCTCCACATAGAAGAAGATAACGACGACGATGCTGCCGACGCGCTGCCGCAGGCAGGGTATGCGACGGGTGACACGACTCAGCCGCTCCCTGTCAAAGCCCCACCCACGATCGCCGCGCCCGACTGGCTGCCAACCAGCGAGCGCGATCAATGGGAAGCGATCCAGTCCGGAGACCGCGAACGCATCAAAGCCGCTCTAAACGCCGGACCTGCGCTTAGCCGCGCGATGATCCCGCATGTGGTCCTTCTGCTCGCTCGGCGAAGCGTTAGCGCGGAGGCGACGCGGGCGCTGCAAGCAGTAGCTGACCGAAACGTGGGCCAGCTTTCGGACTACCTCCTCGACTTCAGTGTTCCCACGGGAGTGCGCGCGAAGCTGCCGGCGATTATCGCCGCCGAGAAAGGGCCTAGAGCGTACGATGCGCTGATCCGCGGCTTGTCGGATGAGAACGCCGTCATCCGGGTGGAATGCGGACGAGCCCTCGATGAACTGCGGCAATCGACCCAAGCGGAGATCGAGGAAGAGCGAATCTACGCGGCCATACGCAACGAAATGGAACGCTCGGCTAAGCCGGACATCGAGCACGTGTTTGAATTGCTCGGCGTAGTCTTACCGCGCCGGCCGGTGCGTGTGGCCTTAGAAGCTTTGGAGGTGGAAGATCCGCTCTTGCGCGGCTTGGCGCTTGAGTACCTGGAAAGTGCGCTCCCCCAGGACATCGCGGTAGCGTTGCTGAACTACATCCAAGGCACAACGGAAGATGGTGGTCATCCCGAGCTGCAGGCGCCACCCCCTCACCGGCCGGCAGACGCGATCCGTGAAGAGTTCATGTCCATGCTGCAACATCTACGTCATGCGGCCGGCGAGGATTCCCTCGACTCCCCGCCGGAACCCGCTAAGTCTGAAAAAGCGTAACTCCCCTTAAGCTCGTCGACGGCGGTAAGCAACGGCTGCGGCGATACCCAGGGCAGCTAAAGCGGCAGTGCCAGGCTCGGGCACGGGC
>DASQDN010000233.1:0-8541 GCA_035634155.1 Bryobacteraceae bacterium
GTCAATTTTTCTGGAAAACGACGCCAATGCCGCTGCATTAGGAGAAAAATGGATCGGCGCCGGACGTGATGTCGACGACCTTGTCCTTCTCACGCTCGGCACCGGCATTGGGGGAGGCATCATCGCCGGCGGCAAAGTCCTTCACGGTCTTGTAGGCATGGCGGGCGAGCTGGGGCACATCACCGTAGTGCCTTCCGGCAACCCGTGCGGTTGCGGCAACTATGGATGCCTGGAAAAGCACGCATCCGCCACCGCCATCGCCAGCATGGCACGCATGCTCCAACTCGGCGATGACATCACCGCCGAAGAAGTCTACAAGCTCGCGACCGAAGGCAACGACCGCGCCCAAATGGTATTCCAAACCATGGGCACAATGCTGGGAATTGCCATCGGAAATCTGATCAATATCTTCAATTTCCCGCTCTACCTCCTGAGTGGAGGCGTAGTCGCCGGTTGGGACCAGTTCGCGCCCGCCATGATGGCCGAGATCGAGCGCCGCTCGTACACCTACCGCCACGTCAAAACCCGCGTCGAAAAGGCCACACTGGGCAACGAGGCCGGGCTCTTCGGCGCCGCCTATCTCCCGTTCCAGGCCGCCTCTCGGCAAGCGCGACAATAAAGGCAAATCATGTACTGGCTTGGAATCGACATTGGCACCGGCGGCTCCCGCGCGTTGCTCGTGGATGAGCGCGGCAACGTCAAGGCATCCTTCACTGCCATTCACGAAGACATGCGCATGGAGCGCCCGCTATGGGCCGAGCAGCGTCCTGAAAACTGGTGGGACGCCGCCCAACAAGCCGTCCGCGGTGTGCTCCGCGAATCCGGAGCCGAAGCAACCGACATCAAAGGCATCGGCCTTTCCGGCCAGATGCACGGCCTCACGCTCCTCGACAAAGACGACGAAATCGTCCGCCCCGCGCTCATCTGGTGCGACCAGCGCAGCCAAGCCCAAGTCGACTTCATCAACAGCAAAGTCGGCCGCGAACAAGTCCTGGCGTACACGGCGAACCCAGTCGTCACCGGCTTCACTCTCCCCAAACTGCTTTGGGTACGCGACAACGAGCCCGCAAACTTCGAGCGCATCCGCAAGGTCCTTCTCCCGAAAGACTACGTGCGCTTCCGGCTCACGGGCGAATATGCGACCGAAGTCTCCGACGCCTCTGGCACATCGCTCTTCGACGTCGTCAAACGCGATTGGTCCTACGACATGTGTGACGCCGTCGGCCTGGACCGCGCCATTCTTCCCGAGTGCCATGAGTCGATCGAGATCAGCGGCAAACTTCTCCCGCACATCGCCGAGAATCTCGGTCTGCAGCCAGGCACACCCGTAGTCGGCGGAGGCGGCGATCAAGCGGCAAGCGCCGTTGGCAACGGCATCGTCCAAACGGGCGTTGTCTCTTGTACGCTCGGCACCTCGGGCGTGGTCTTCGCCCACATGGACCAGCCCCACTACGACGCGCAAGGGCGAGTCCACACCTTCTGCCACGCAGTCCCAGGCAAGTGGCACGTGATGGGCGTAACACAAGGCGCCGGACTCAGCCTCCAATGGCTGCGCAATCAACTCATGCCCGGCGAAGATTACAGCGTCCTCACCAAAGAGGCCGCTACTGCCGACGCAGGCTCGCAAGGTCTCTATTGGCTCCCTTACCTGATGGGCGAGCGCACGCCGCACCTGGACGCCACCGCCCGCGCCGCATGGGTCGGCCTCACTGCCAAGCACAAGCGAGCCGACCTGCTGCGCTCCGTCATCGAAGGCGTCTGCTACAGCCAGAAGGACGGCCTCGACATCATCGAAGAAATGGGTACGCAACTGCATTCGGTGCGGCTCTCCGGAGGCGGCGCCCGCAGTCCTTTCTGGAAGCAGACGATGGCCGACGTGCTTAACAAAAGGATCACCACCCTCGCCTCGCAGGAAGGGTCGGCGTACGGCGCCGCCCTGCTTGCAGCGGTCGGTACAGGGGCCTACAAAACCGTCGAAGAATGTTGCAGCGTCGCGATCCGGGAAGTTGAGCAAGTGCTGCCTGAGCCCCGCAATGCATCCCAATACGCGAAGCTCCACAAGGTCTTCCAATCCATCTATCCGGCCCTGGAGCCGGTCTTCGGCCGCCTTTAGCAGTGTTTGCAGATGTTGCACTGCCGGTACCGCTCGACCGGCCCTTCACTTATCGCCTGCCGTCGACGCTGCATCATCGCGTAAAGATCGGAAGCCGGCTGCTAGTCCCCTTCGGCTCGCGCAAAATGACCGGCATGGTGCTGGCCACGCATACCAACCAGCCGGAGGGTATGGTCAAGGAAGCGCTGCGCCTGCTCGATGAAGAGCCCGTGCTCGAAGAACACCTCATCTGGCTAGGTCGGTGGATCGCGAACTACTACTGCGCCCCGATCGGCGAAGTGCTGCGTGTGATGACGCCGCTTTCCGGCGAGATGCGCTCCTCGAAGATGTACTCGCTCACGGACGCCGGCCGTGATGCGGCGCGCCAACTCCTCTTTGATGCGAGCGCGGAAGATCCGACCATCCAGGTTCTGCGCCTTCTGGAACACCGCTCCGCCTCTCTCACCTACCTGACCAAGAAGATCCCCGACGCGCCGAAAGCCCTCAAGTCGCTGCTGAAGAAATCTTTTGTGGAACTTGAGGAAACCCAGGCCACACGCGACCCTCTTCGCAGCGCATCGGCTCGACTCCGCATCCAATCTACCGGCACGCCGTGGACCACCGAAGTCAAGCTGAAGAAGCCCGAACGAGAGCTCCTCAGCTACCTTGACCTTCATCCCGGGACGCACAATCTCGCCGAAGTCGAAGCCGTCGTGCCGGGCGCAAGCCAGGCCGCGCGGGCCCTTGCCCGCCGCAATATCCTCGCATTGGAGGTCGAGGCGCCGTCGATTTCGCCCTATCCGTACAAACCGCCGCCCACGTTGAATCGTCACCAGGAAGTGGCATTCCAGGCAATTCGCAGCGCAGTTGAATCGACGCAATTCGCGTCCTTCCTTCTGCAAGGAGTCACCGGCTCCGGCAAGACCGAAGTCTATCTGCGAGCCATCGAGGCCACCCTCGCCGTCAACCGCAACGCGCTGCTCCTGGTCCCGGAGATCGCACTGACGCCCGCGGTTGCAGGCCAGTTCTACCATCGCTTCGGCGACCGCGTTGCCATCCTTCACTCCGCCTTCCACGATGCCGAGCGCGCCGAGCAGTGGCGCCGCATTCGCAAAGGACAAGCGCGGGTCGTCGTAGGCACACGATCCGGCGTCTTCGCTCCCGTGCAGAACCTGGGCCTGATCATCATCGATGAAGAGCACGACGGCAGCTACAAGCAGCAGGATACGCCGCGGTACAACGGGCGTGATGTCGCCGTAGTGCGAGCCCACAATGCGAACGCCTGCGTCGTCCTCGGCTCCGCGACGCCCAGCATCGAAACCCGTTACAACGTCGAGCGCGGCAAGTACACCCTGCTTCAACTCCCCGAGCGCGTGGAGAACCGCCCGCTCCCCGAAGTCGAACTCATCGACATGCGCCAGGAGTTCCTCGAAACTCGCAAACAGGGAACCTTCTCGCGCCGCCTGCTAACCGCCATGAGCGAGAAGCTCGAAGCAGGCGAGCAGGTAATGCTTCTGCACAACCGCCGGGGCTTCTCCTCGTTCGTCGCCTGCCGCTCCTGCGGCGAGCGCGTGCAGTGCGTCAACTGTGCGGTGACACTGACCTTTCATCGCCGCGACCGACGCATGCTCTGCCACTACTGCAGCTATGCCGAGCGTGTGCCCACCGTCTGCCCCAAATGCAAAAGCGAGCACATCTACTTCCTCGGACTCGGCTCCGAACGCGTCGAAGATGAACTCCATCGCGAATTCCCCGAAGCCCGCATCGCGCGTATGGATCGAGATACGGTCAGCGGCAAGCGCCACTTTGAAACCATCCTCACCGGTTTCCGCGAGCGCGCATACGACATCCTGGTGGGCACACAGATGATTGCTAAAGGTCACGACATACCCAATGTCACGCTGGTCGGAGTCATCTCCGCCGACATCGGCCTGGGTATGCCTGACTTCCGTGCGGCCGAGCGCACGTTCCAACTGCTCACCCAGGTCGCAGGCCGAGCGGGTCGTGGCGCATTGCCCGGTCAGGTGCTGATCCAGACCATCAACCCCGACCACTACGCGATCCATCATGCTGCCGCGCAGGACGTGCAAGCCTTTTATCAACAGGAACTGCACTTCCGCAAAGCCATGCGCTATCCGCCCTTCTCCGCGCTCGCCAATATCCTGCTGCGTAGCGAAAAGCAGGAAGACGCGCTACGCATGAGCAGCGAAGTCGCGCATCTGCTCACGCCGCCTCCTGAAAACATCAAGGTGATCGGACCCGCTGAAGCGGCGGTGCCCAGACTAAAGAACGAGTTCCGCTATCAGTTACTGATCAAGGCGAAGGACCGCCGCGCCTTGAACACCACGCTGCAGTCCCTGCGCTCGTATGCGCTGCAGCGGAAATGGAATGCAACGGCGCTCGTGATTGACGTCGACCCGCTCACTCTGTTGTAATCGCGCGAAATGTACAACGCTGTCGAGGGAAATCTCCGAGCCGCGATGCGTTGTTACTCCAACATCGGAGGAGACGGCGAAGCACGCGATTATCCGGCAGTCACCGTCGCATCAACGGGACTCGATGTATCCGTCTTCAACTCCGCTATGCTCCCAGGCCCTGCGGATTCCATCGATTCTGCGATCGCGCAAGCCGAGGTGCACTTCCGCGCGCGCCGTCTTGGTTGGACCTTTTGGGTGTGCGAAGATCTGCTCTCCCATTCCGGCCGCGCAAACCTGCACGCCGCATTCACCACTCGCCGCATGACGTGGATCGCGAGCCCGCCCGGCATGTTCGCGCAGCGCCTGCTGCCTCCGGTGCGCCCCGCCGCATCCATGACCTTCGATCGCGTCGGAAACGAGCGAACGCGTCTTGAATTCGCGCACATCGCGTCGGTCGTGTTCTCGCTTGCATTCACCACGGCTAAGCAAATCTACGGCTCATCCAGGCTCTGGCGCCCGCCGTCACACGGATGGATCGGCTACTTCGAGGGAAAACCTGTTTCCATCGTTACCGTTGTAATCGCGGAGGGCGCCGCAGGCGTCTATTCCCTTGGAACTCTGCCGCAGCATCAGGGTTGCGGATTCGGGGAAACTCTCCTTCGCCACGCGCTCGAAGAAGCGCGCAAGGAGTTCGGAATTGAACGGACCGTGTTACAGGCGACGCCGCAAGGCTCGCATCTATATTTAAGGATGGGTTATCGAATCGTGACGAAATTCTCCATCTTCATGCGGGAAGGCTCCGCTCTTTGAGGATTCTCCGCAATCGCGAAGGCGTCCGCGCTCTGCTTCTCTGCGTCGCGGCGATGCTCGGGACCCCAACCCGCGCGAACACTGAGCCGCCGCCTCCGGGACCCGAGCAGAAGTCGCTTTGGCAATATGCAGTCGAGTGGCGTCTTATCCGCGCGGGCACGGCCACCATGAATTGGAGTTCCAGTCCGGGATCCTACTCCGGCGACCTCAACATTCAATCCGCCGGCATCGTTAACAAGCTCTACCGAGTCAATGACAGTTATAGCGTGCAAGCCAGCGAAGCGCTTTGCGCAACAGCGGTCACCATCCACGCGGAAGAAGGAAAGCGGCGCCGCGATACCACGATCGCCTTTGCCAACGGCAAAGCCAATTACACGGAGAAGGACTTGGTGAAGAACACCGTCGTCCTCACGAAGGAGACCGCCGTCCCCGCCTGCGTCCATGACTACATCACAGGCCTCCAGCGTCTGCGCACCCTGCGCATCGATCTGGGACAATCGGCTCAAGTGCCGCTGAGCGACGGCAAGAAATCCGCCAGTGTTCGCGTCGAAGCACAGGAACGGGAACAGGTCAGCACACCGCTCGGCAAGTTTCAAGCGATACGCTATGAGGTGCACATGTTCAACGATGTGCTGGTCAGCAAGAAAGCGCGACTCTATGTATGGCTCACCGAGGACGAGCGCCGTATACCTGTGCAGATCCGAGTGCGCATGCAGTTTCTGATTGGCACCATTGAGTTGAAACTGGAAAAACAGGAATGATCGTCCAAACTTTGATGCGGGTTGTTCTGCTGGCCGTCATGTGCGGCGTCTTATGGGCCCAGGTGCGCATGAACGTCGATCAACTGCGCGCGTTCATCACATCGTCTACGCGCTTAGGCCACACCGACAAGCAGATCTCCGATTACATCAAGAATATCCGCATGATCGAGCGCCTCGACGAGGCCACTGTGGAAGATTTCGCCGCGGGTCCACGCACCACCGAAGCATTGCGCCGCCTCATCACCATCAGCAAGGACCTCCCTGCCCCGAAACCTCCTGCGCCCAAGCCGGTGGTCCAACCCATCCCCCCGCCCGATCCCGCCGAGCAGGCCCGCGTCCTCGAAGCCGCTCGGGAATACGCGCGCGATTACTCGAAGAAACTTCCCAACTTCATCTGCACCCAGGTGACTCGTCGCTATGAAGACCCGAGTGGCCTCGAGTTCTGGCAATCGCAAGACACCGTCGTCGAAAAGCTCAGCTTCTTCGAGCAGAAGGAAGACTACAAGCTCCTCTTCGTAAACAACAAGGCGTTCACAGGCCAAACGCGCGAACGCATCGGCGGCACTGTGACTCGCGGCGAGTTTGGCACGCGCCTTAAGGAGACATTCGACCCTAAGAGCGCCGCTGACTTTGAGTGGGAGCGCTGGGCCACGCTGCGCGGCAAGCGCATGCACGTCTTTCGCTATTCCATCGATCAGGACAGGTCCGAGTACTCGGTCGCCTACGGCAACACGGTAATTATCCCCGGCTACACAGGACTTGTCTACATCGATCGTGAAACCCTGGCGGTGATGCGAATCACCTTGGAGGTCCGCAAGACGCCATCGAACTTCGCCATCAGTCACATCCTCGCTGTCCTCGACTACGACTTCACCAAGGTCGGCAGTCAGGAATACGTGCTCCCGTTGAAAGCAAGCACCGTCGCGCGCATGGGCCGAGCCCTCTTCAAGAACGATGTGGAATTCCGCAACTACAACCGGTTCGGAGCCGAGGCCACAATCACTTTCGCGCCTGACCCTCTGCCGGAAGATCAACTTCAGGAAGAGCCCGCAAAACCTTAGCCCAACTCACTGGGCGGCCGGCGGCAGCGTGGCAATACGAAGATTCTTGAAGTCCAGATTCGTCGTTGGATCATGAGCCTGCAGGCTGATCGTGCCCGCCTTCAGCACAGCCTTCTTTTCTCGAACGCTCGCTCCTTCCAGATTTGAATCGCTCCAAGATGTGACCAGATATCCGTTCACCCACACATTCATCTGCCGGCCGCGGGCCACAATCGTCTTGGTGAAGAACTCGCCGTCTTTCGCAACAATCCGCCGCGCCGGGTTGGTTCGATAGATGGCGCCAGTGCCGTAATCCACGGGCTTCGCCGCGTCCCCGTCCGAATACTCGTTGCGTATCTGGGACTCATATCCGGACCACCAGGTATTCGGAGTTCCGCGAAAGAATACACCGCTATTCGGATGATGGTTGGCGTCCTTGGGATTGGTCTTCACATCCAATTGCAGGACGAAGTCGCCCCAAACGCCGGTTGTCTCGATCTGCCCTGGCCCTTTCTCCACATGAATCTCTGACTCGCCTATTTTCCACTGGGCAGGCTCAGCGGCCGGTTTTTCCGGTTTCACCTCGCGCCAACCCGTCACAGGCTTCAACCCAGTCGGCCTAAGCTTCATGTTTCGAAACTCGATCTTCTTGCCCTTGTTGTACTGCAGACCCACGTGGCCAACCTGGCTCTTGCCGTCGCGCGTGTCCAGCAGCACAGTTCCATCCAGCTTCACGATGTAGCGAGCACCCACGGCGCTGATTTCCATCGCTTGCCACTCGCCGGGCTTGATCGCTCCCCCCGTCGCCGCCGCATGGCCCACCAGACTGCCTGTTGGAAACTTCTCGTGTTTGTCGAAGATCTGGACTTCATAACCGGTTAGGTGCGGAGCGCCCCCGGCATGAGAGCGAATGAATACGCCGCTGTTGCCGTCCGCCGCCGTTCGAAATTCGAACTTCAATTCGAAATCGCTGAACTCGGCGCTGTGCCGCAGCCATCCGGCCTCGCCTGCGTCGCCTACCAGGGCGCCCTCGGCAACGCGCCATTCGGACGCGCCGTCAGGAACCCACCCGTACAAAGTTTCTCCGTCGAACAAGGACACCCAGCCTTGCGCCGCCTCTTCGGGAGTGACGACGTTGTTCTGAGCAAACAACATCGCAGCGGTACTTAACATCATCAATGCAAATTGCTTCATGACGGTTTCATCGTACACCCGGCCGCGGCGGCACAATCGTCACTGTCCCCATCCCCAAACCAAGCTGCCGGGTATCGGACGGCAATACCACGGTGCGCTCGGTCTCAATCGTCACAATCATCTGCTTTGTTTCGAGCACCGCCGCGGGAATGGGAAACACCAGCTCGAAATCGGTCCTACCGCGTGCGACGCTCTGCGTGCCGGCATTCACGTCGTGTACATACACG
>DASQDN010000234.1:0-5491 GCA_035634155.1 Bryobacteraceae bacterium
AGATCTACCTCAAACGGGCGGCCCACCTTGTTGCCCGCCAGGTCTTCGAGCGCGGTATCCACCTTCAACACCGCGGCGCCGGCGCTCCACGGCTGCTCAGGCACGAAGCTCCACTGCCGCTCTTCGGAGCCAAGCTTTGCCTCGCCGCGAACGCCGTCCACCCAGATGAGTCGCATCGCTAACGCAGCGTCCAGCGGCTCCGGAAAATCAATCGTCAACGCATCGCGCGTGCCTGCGCGCACCGCTCCGATGCGCCAGTCGGAAACGGCAATCGGAGTACGATCCGCTTCCGTCACCCGGAAGTGCTTTGTATACGCCTCCATCAAGGGAGCGCCGGTCGCATCGCGCCACTCTAGCGCGATCGACAAAGTATAAGAGTGACCAGACTCGATCGCTGGACCGATATCCTCCAGCGGTTTCACACCGCGCTTGATGCGCCCGGGATCGAACAGCACCGTCAGTCGGCGAGCGTCCGCATCCCACATCTCCTGGTCGATCTCGAGGAACGGAAGCTCAACGGGAGACCCATCGCTCTTCAACAATCGAATGTGCTTCCAGGCCTCACCCTGGCTCATTGGGGCGGAGAACTCAATGTAGAACTTGAGTTGATTCTCAGGAATAACGTCGGCTGAAGGATACACCTGACGTACCCGAGCAGTCGAAGCAAGCTTTGCCTCGGGAATCTCGAAGAACGATTCGACACCTCGAAACACGACGCGCACGCGAAGTCCGCCGCCGAGCGGGTATCGTGGCTTGAAACTCAACACTCCACCGGTGACCTTGTATTCACCGGTCAACGCCGGGACATCGGAACCGCTGCCCGCGTAAACCGAAAGTAGCTTAGGCCAGCCGCCCGACGGCGGTGCGCTAGGCGCAGTCCAGCCCTGGACAACGAACACGCCGTTCTGCAACTGGACCGAAACAGGAACCGCCGCCTGCTGCCCCAACAACAGGCCACAGGCGGCGGTAACGACAGACACAAGGAAACAACGCACAGTGCAACTACTACGGCAACGCAATCGTACGCAGATCGAGCGATCCGCCCGCATCGGTCAGCAACACGGCATGGGTATCGTCCAGCTTGTCGAGCTGCTGCACGCCCTTCAAGTCCGCGATCGTCTCAAATGGCACGCCCTGACCCTCAGTCTTGGCAACGATGGGCTCATACTTCTCCAAGCCCTCGGCCTTCAGCTTCATCACGCCGCGGCTGCTATTGGCCATCAGGATGTACTGGCCCTTGTCCTTGCTGTAGGCGATCATGTCGAGGGGGCGGTTGCGGTTGCCCAGCTCAGCGATTGTCGTGCCCTTCACCTTCGCGCCGGCCTTCAACTCCGAAACCGGAATGCGAACCAGCGGCGTGCAGGTGTAAGCAGCCAGGATGTGCTTCTGGCCCGCGATGTCGTATGGCACAAACGTCCGCACCGGAGCATTGGTCTCGAACCGGCCATGTGCGCCATGGTAGATCTCGATGCCCGCGCCCTTATCGACAGCCTGGAATGGATACGGAATCGAACGCAGCGTCGACGAGAACTCTTCGTTCGAAAGCCCGGCCACGATCACCTTGCCGTCGACATAAGCCAGGTCGGTGATAGCCTCCAGACGGCGGCTCGCCGCTCGCGCATCGGTGGCGTTCTCTGCCGGAGCATTCGGGATCGCTACCGTCGCGTGCTTGATATTGTCGAGCGAGAGTTCGGTCAACTTGCCGCTAGCGTCCGTGCGCATAATTACGGCAACCGCATCGGCGCCACGCCCGCGAGTCACGGAAACGTACACCCTCTTCGACGTGGGGTTCACCACCATGTCGTTGATCGTGATCTGGTCGGCAGTCGTGCCGAGCGCAGCCGCGATTTTCTCATTCAATGCCTTGATCTCGATCGTGCCGCCCGGCTTCGCTTTCGCCGTATCTCCACTGTCGAGCGCCACGATAGACGCCCCGAGCGAATCACCGACAAAAAGCACGCCATTGGGACCAAATGCCATCTGCCCCGCCGACTTCAGCGTGGCCTTACCTGCCTGCATCCCCGCCGTGTTGGCGGCGAGCGCTACGGCGGCTGTGCCGCACGCAACAACTGCTGTTCTCATGAGCCTGGAAACGTTCACGGTTCCTCCTTCCGAACTGGTACTCGTACTCTGGCGACGAGAGTGGGCGCCGAGTTACAGGACATGGGCTTTCACTACCTTGTCATTCAGGCGAACGCCGAAACCCGTGCGCTCGGGTACAGCTATCCTGCCGCTCTCGAATCGTTCAGGTGGCACAAGAAGGTCCGAACGCCAATCCACTTCGCCCCATTGCAGTTCCAGCAGCCGGAAGTTCGCCATGCCCGCGCAGATCTGCACGCTCGCCGCGGTCGACACAGGACCGCTCGGGTTGTGCGGCGCCACCGCAATCCCGTCCACTCGAGCGAGCGCCGCGATTCGTGTCATCTCCAGCAGTCCACCGCAATGTTTCACATCGGGCATGATCACATCCACGGCCTTGTTGCGGCACAGCGGCGCGAAGCCCTTCGTCCCGAACAGAACTTCGCCGCCTGCCATCGGCTGCCGGATGGATTTGCGAATGGCCACTGTCTCCTCCGTACGCTCCGGCGCGACTGGCTCTTCGTACCACGCCAGGGCGTACGGCTCCAGCCGCTTGGCCACACTCTGCGCCAGCGGCACGTCGAAGAAGCTGTGGCAGTCGACCATCAGTTCGACGTCGGGACCGATCGATTCACGCATCGCGGCCATCGCCTCGATCCCCTGCTCAACCGTCGTCTTTGGAAAGCCGTCAAACGGAGCAGCTTTCACCGCGCGGAACCCATCGGCGACAGCGCGCTGCGCAGTGTCGGCAAAGCCGGCAGGCGTTCGGGGCTTGGTGGCTCGATTGACATTGGCATAGACTGGCAAAACGGTGCGTACCCGGCCGCCGAACAACTCGTACGTCGGCAGCTCAAGCGCTTGTCCGGCGAGGTCCCAAAGCGCCTGCTCGATCGCGCTGTAAGCTGTCGCCGTTATCAGTCCGCCTGCGGTGGCCATCGGCTCGCCCTTCGCCCTGTATTGCTCGACTTCGAGGGGCGACTTGCCTTCCACAAGCGCGAAGAACTTGCGCAGCTCGCCTTCCATTCGAAGCGCGTCCTGCTTGCTGGTGTTCGCGAAGCCGAACGCGTCCGACGCCTCGCCGAGCCCGGTGAGTCCCTCGCTGGTGCGCAGCCGGACCATCAACCATACCGTCCGTTCCGTCGCGCGAACCGCAATCAACTCAAATCCGGTGACGCGTACCTTCCGCACCGCCGCGCTCAGCATCCACGGGATCAAGAAGAATCCTCGGCGGCTGCAACAATAGGGGATTCTGGCCATGATTCAGTATGATCCGCACCGGTGGCTCGACCACCTCTTCGACATCCGCGGCACGCTTGTCCAGGAGATCGGCATCCGCGTAGGACTATGCGTCCTTTGGGCAGTCGGCGTCGTGTCTGTACACTACTATGTCAGGCCGGTGGGCACGTCCGTGCTGCTGCACTCGCTCGTTGGAGTGGCACTTGGACTGCTGCTGGTCTTCCGCACCAACGCCTCCTACGACCGATATTGGTAAGGCCGCCGAATGTTGCGAGGGATCGACAACGAGACCCGCAACCTGGTCCGAGGCTGCAGTGTTCACCTGGCCGGCGATGTGCCGCTGCTTCGATCCATCGTGCGTTGGACCGCCATTTTTCCGTGGTCTGTCATGAGCACGTTGCGCGGGGAATCGAACCTCGGTCCCGCGATTGATGACCTGACGCCCGCTGAACTCGACGGCCTGCGTCACGCGCAGCACGGACCGCTATGGATCGCGCGTCGCATCACCTCGTGCCTCGACGCGGCTCGCAAGCGAGGTCTCATCACCGATGTGATTCAGGTCTCGCTCGATGCCAATCTCCAACAGCTCATTGACTATGTCGGTGGCTGTGAACGCATTCGCAAGACGCCGCTGCCTTTCGCGTACGTGGTCCATCTGCGGCGCGCGCTGATCATCTACTGCTTCACGCTGCCGTTCGCGCTCGTCGAAAGCTTCGGCTGGTTCACCATCCTCGACGTGTTGTTCGTGGCCTACACCTTCTTCGGCATCGAGGAGATCGGTGTGGAGATTGAGGGCCCATTCGGCGATGACGCAAACGACCTGCCCATGCAGGACATCTGCGAGACCATCCACCACAACGTCTACGCGCTCGGAGGCATCGCGCAGTCCGAGCCCGAGATGATGCCCGAAGGCTTGTAGCTACTCGGCCAGGTTAAACTTCTTCATGCGATAGCGGAGCACATCGCGCGTCACGCCGAGAATAGCCGCCGCCTTGGTTTGATTGCCGGATGCCTGCTTCAGCGCCTGCTGAATCAGTGACAGTTCAGCGTTCTTCAGAGTCAGGTCGCCAGGGACTGACTGAGCCGCAGCGGTAGGCGAAGCGCTTGCAGGCTCGTCCATGAGCTCGTCTGGGTGCATCTGCAGGCTTTCCGGCTCAATCCAGTTCGACTCCTCGAGCAGCACGGCGCGTTCGATCGTGTTCCGTAGCTCGCGTACGTTGCCCGGCCAGTCGTAGCTCAGCAGATGATTGACAGCGCGATGCGACAATCCCTTGATCTCGCCTTTGAACTTGTCGTTGTAGAAAGCGACAAAGTGCTGCGCCATCGGAAGAATGTCTTCCTTGCGGTCGCGCAGCGGTGGCAAGCTGACTTGAATCACATTCAGCCGGTAATACAGATCGAGCCGGAACGTGCCCGCCTTTACCGCCTGCGTCAACAGGCGGTTCGTCGCCGCGATGATGCGCACGTCCACCTGAATATCGTGCAAACCACCGAGGCGGCGGAAGAGCTGCGATTCCAGCACGCGCAGCATCTTGGCCTGAAGCACAAGGGGCATCTCGCCGATCTCATCGAGGAAGATGGCGCCGCCGTGCGCCGCCTCCAATAGCCCTCGCTTCTGCTGCCGCGCATCGGTGAACGCGCCTTTCTCGAAGCCGAACAACTCGCTTTCGAGCAGCGTCTCCGGGATCGCCGCACAGTTGAGCGCCACGAAGGGGCCCGAGCGTCGCTTGCCGACGTGGTGCATGAACTGCGCCATCACGTCTTTGCCTGTACCGCTTTCGCCTTCGATCAGAATGGTAGTTGCTTCGCTGTCTGCCACTCGTCGCGCAAAGCGTACGACCTTCTTCATCGCAGGTGACGCAGCGATCATGCGGAAGCGTCCGAAGTCGATCGAGTCCGATTCGGGGCTGGCGCCCGTCACGACTCCGGTCTCCTGCTCGGTTGCGCCGCCGCCCGCGCCGAAGACGATTACCGCGCCGGCAGTGTTGCCGTCGGTGTCGAAGATCGGCGCCACGGTTCCCGCGACGGAGCGGCCGCCGCGCGTCTTGGGCGCCAGCAACAATCCGGGACCAAGTTCTTGAATGCCCGACTTGTTGCCTCTGAGGAGCGCATTGACCCCGGCATCCACGGGCTCAGCGGACTCGCCGTTGATGAGCGCGAACACTTGTTCCACCGA
>DASQDN010000235.1:0-18256 GCA_035634155.1 Bryobacteraceae bacterium
GTACTTATCAGGAAGCGTTTCAAGGTCGCGGTCAAGCGTGAATACGCCCATAAACCAGCCTCGAAGCGTCGAGTACTTGTCAAACAGCAGCGCGCACGCCACCAGACCCGGCGCCGCAGCGAACCCCAGCAAAGCCGGTACTCCCGCGCGTAGTTCCCCGGATTCGACCTCCGTATCGAAGTAGCGCGTCAGGAAGTGTCGAGCTAGGACATACCAAGGCTGACGAGCCAGGCGCTCCTTCATGAGGCCACGACGCGAAGGATATTCTTCACGCGCTCCGTCGCATCTTCCTGGTGAACGAGTTGCGCGAAGATCTGCTCCAAATCAGGTAGCGTCATCATTTCCCGCAAGCGCTTCACAGAGTCGTAGGCGACCACGCGCGAGCTTTGCAGAATCATCACGCGATCGCAGACGCGTTCCACGACCTCAAGCACGTGCGAGCTGTAAAAGAGAATCTTGCCCTCAGCCGCGAGCGTTTTGAGCAGCCCTTTCAAGACAGATGCCGCAGTCACATCCAGTCCGGAGAAAGGCTCGTCGAGGATAAGGATCTCCGGATTATGCAGCAGCGCCGCACATAGCAGCACCTTCTGCCGCATGCCCTTCGAGTACGACGCCAGGCCCATATGCCGAGCCGGCGTAAGGTCAAAAAGATCGAGCAGATCATCGATCTTGCGGTCAAGCCGCGGCTGCGACAAGCGGCGCAGGCGGCCGATCAGTTGGAGATACTCGCGACCGGAAAGATATGTATAAAGATGCGGCTCTTCCGGGACATACCCGAGGCGCTGCTTGTACGCGGTCAGGTCATGGCGGACATCGACACCGTCAAGGAAGACGTGCCCGCGCGTGGGCTGAATGAGCCCGGTAAGGATTTTCACCGTGGTGCTCTTGCCCGAACCGTTCGGGCCCAGATAACCGAGTATTTCACCGCGGGGAATCTCAAACGAGACATCCTGCACAGCGGGGATGCCCGAATAGAGCTTGGTAAGGCCCTCTACCTTAAGCACGTAAACTTTGACACCGCAAAGCGGCCACAGTTCCCGCTATTGCTTCAGGATTTCGAGAAATGCCTTTGTGGCGTGACTCAGCGCACGCTTAGCCGGGTAGACCAGGCGGATCTTGCGCTCACTGTTTAGCTCGGGGACTTTCACCTCGCAAAGAAGGCCTTGGCGGATCTCCTGCTCCACGCACATCCGCGGAAGGAACGCGACACCTTCGTTGCGCTGTACCAGCTTGCGGATAGTTTCAATCGTGGGCATCTCCACGTCCATGTTGAGCGGAACGCGATGACGCTGAAACTCGCGCAGCACCACTTCCCGATAGGGCGAAAGTACGTTATGCGCGATAAAGGTCTCCATTCCGAGTTCCGAGATAGACACCTGCTCATGCGTCGCCAATCGGTGCTGCGGCGAGACGACGAATGACAGGTGGTCCGTGAAGATCACCTGCGTAACAAGCCGTTCGTCGTCCGGATCGTAGCTGATCACCCCGAGTTCCAAATCCCCATCCAGAAGTTGCGTGGGTATCTTGCTGGACAGGCTACGACGGACTTGCACCCGCACTTTAGGATACAGCCGCCGGTAGTTCTCAATGTGCGTCAGCAGGTAGAGCGTAGTGGACTCGTTCGCGCCCACGATGAGTCGCCCAGCGGAATTGTCCCGGAGTTCGGCCAGGGAGTTCTGCAGTTCCGCTTCCAAGTTCTCAAACCGGCGAGCGTAGTCTAAAACGATGCGCCCGGCGTCGGTAAGAATAGGCGGGGTGCTCGAGCGATCGATGAGCTTCTCGCCGAGGTCGGTCTCCAATCGCTGAACAGCCAGCGAAATTGCAGGCTGGGTGCGTAGCATCTTCTCGGCGGCGCGGGAAAAGCTCTTCTCCGTGGCCACGGCAAGAAAGACTCGCAAGGGATATAGCTCCATTCGAAACGCTCTCTCCTATTTTGCGCGCTTATACGCGTCCACGCAATTATTAATTTGCCAAATCGCAGAGCGTCCCGGATAATGAGAAGGTATCGGAGGCAGAACCGGAATGAGCAATCGAGTTTACATATTCGACACCACGCTCCGGGATGGCGAACAGTCGCCCGGCTGCAGTATGAACATGGCGGAGAAGCTTCAAATGGCAGCGAAGCTTGTCGACCTTGGCGTGGACATACTAGAGGCCGGCTTTCCGATTGCGTCGGAAGGCGATTTCGAAGCGGTCGACGCGGTCAGCCGCGAATTCCCGTGGGTGCAGGTCGCGGCCCTGGCACGGTCATGCACGCTCGACGTAGAACGGGCTGCTGCCTCGCTGAAGAACGCACGCCGCCCGCGCATCCATACCTTCATCGCGACCAGCGACATCCATCTGCAGTACAAGCTAAAGAAGTCCAAGCAGCAGGTCCTGGAAGATGCCGTAGCCGCAGTGGAACTCGCCCGCCGGCACGTGGACGACGTCGAGTTCTCCGCTGAAGACGCGACCCGCACCGACCCGGATTACCTGGAGCAGGTATGCCGGGCCGTAGTCGCGGCAGGCGCTCGTACCGTAAACCTTCCGGACACTGTAGGCTTTTCGGTACCCGATGAGTACGGCGCTCTGATTCGCCGAATGTCGAACGCTTTGGGTGACACGGCGGTAGTTAGCGTACACTGCCACGATGACCTCGGCCTGGCAGTGGCGAACTCGATCGTAGCGGTACAGAACGGAGCCCGCCAGATCGAATGCACCATCAACGGCATCGGAGAGCGTGCGGGCAACTGCGCCCTCGAAGAAGTCGTGATGGCGATGAAGACTCGCAATGATCGCCTTCCTTATAAGACGGGCATTCAGACCGAACATCTTTACGCCGCGAGCCAGTTGCTTTCCAGCCTCATCAGCTTCGGCCCGCAACCGAACAAAGCGATTGTCGGCGCCAATGCGTTTGCGCATGAGGCGGGCATCCATCAGGACGGCTACCTGAAGAATCGCAGCACCTACGAAATCATCGATCCCAAGTCCGTTGGCGTACCCGAAGGCAAGCTGGTGCTGGGCAAGCACAGCGGCCGGCACGCGTTGAACGATCGTTGCAAGTCGCTCGGGTTCAACTTGACGCGCGAAGAACTGGACGCCGTCTACCAGCGCTTCACGGCAGCCGCGGATCGAAAGAAAGGCCTGATGAACGAAGAGATCTCCGCGATTGTGGTGGAAGTCACGGGCTCTTTGGCGCACTCGGCCGGCGACTAAGATATGGACCTAAACGTACTCATCGTGCCGGGCGACGGCATCGGCACGGAAGTAACACGCGAAGCCGTGCGGGTGTTGGAGCACGTCTGCCACAAGTTCAAACACAAGCTGAACCAGCGCGAAGCGTTGCTGGGCGGCATTGCGATACATAAGACGGGGTCACCATTCCCCGAAGAGACGGCGAAGCTTGCCAAAGAAGCGGATGCGACGCTCATGGGCGCAGTCGGTTTGCCCGAGTTCGACAACGCTCCACCGGAAAAGCGACCGGAAAAAGGTCTACTGGGGATTCGGAAGACGCTCGGCGTGTATGCAAACTTGCGGCCGGTGCGAGCTTATAAAGCGCTGGTGCAGTCTTCGCCGTTGAAGAATGAGCTGGTGGAAGGCACGGATATGATCATCGTGCGTGAGCTGACGGGCGGTTTGTACTATGGCACACCGCGCGGCATCACAGGTTCCGGCGCCGAGGAGCGCGGCACCAACACGATGACCTACACGCGGCCTGAAATCGAGCGCATCACGCGCATGGCTTTCAACCTCGCGCGGAATCGCAAGAAGAAGCTGACCAGCGTCGACAAGTCGAACGTTCTGGAAGTCTCGCAGTTGTGGCGCAAGGTGGTGACCGATGTTGAGCCCGAGTTCCCGGATGTGCAACTCGATCATCTTCTCGTCGACAATTGCGCGATGCAGTTGATTCTCAACCCGCGGCGCTTTGACGTGCTCGTGATGGAGAACATGTTCGGCGACATTCTGAGCGACGAAGGGGCGGTGCTCGCCGGGTCGATCGGAATGCTGCCGTCCGCGTCCATCGGAGACAAGAAGCCGTCGGGCGCATGGGTTGGTCTTTATGAGCCGGTGCATGGATCGGCGCCGGACATCGCGGGTCAGGACAAAGCGAATCCGCTGGGCGCAATCGGCTCAGTGGCCGCGATGCTCGAATACAGTTTCGGATTGAAGGAAGAGGCCGCGGCCGTGAATGCCGCGATGGAGAAGGTTCTCGACAGCGGCAATGTGACGGCCGACCTCCGTCCTAAGGGCAAGCCTGCCACGACGACTCAGGTGGGCGAAGCGGTCGTCGCCGCAATCTAGGGAGTTTGTAGCAAATGAGTAAACCACGCACGATTATCGAGAAACTTTGGGACTCGCACGTCGTCTCAGAGGCGCCGGGCGCTCCGGCGATGCTGTTCATCGACCTGCATCTGGTACATGAAGTCACATCGCCGCAGGCGTTTTCCGGACTGCGCGAGCGCGGCTTGAAGGTTCGCCGCCCAGACTTGACACTGGCGACGGTGGATCACAGTATCCCCACGACTCCGCGCTCGTTGCCCATCGTCGACAAGATCGCCGCGACCCAGGTAGCCCAACTTGAAGCCAATTGCAAGGAGTTCGGCATTCCGTGCTACGGCTTCCAAAGCGAAAAACAGGGCATCGTTCATGTGATTGGTCCCGAGCGGGGCTTCACGCAACCCGGCATGACCGTGGTTTGCGGCGATAGCCACACAGCGACGCATGGCGCGTTCGGCGCGCTCGCCTTCGGCATCGGCACCAGCGAAGTGGAGCATGTCCTCGCCACGCAATGCCTGCTGCAGCGCAAGTCGAAGACTTACCAGGTGTTGGTTGAAGGGCAGCTTCGCGAAGGTGTTACCGCAAAGGACATAATCCTCAACCTGATCTCGCGGATCGGTATCGGCGGCGGGACTGGATGCATCTTCGAATTCTGCGGATCGGCGATTCGTTCGCTGTCCATGGAAGAGCGCATGACGGTCTGCAACATGGCGATCGAGGCCGGCGCACGCGCTGGACTCGTTGCCCCGGATGAGACAACGTACGAGTTTCTGAAGGGCCGCCCGGCTGCTCCACAGGGCGCGGCATGGGATGCGGCGGTCGCTCGGTGGAAGCTGTTGCCCACCGATGAAGGCGCCGTGTATGACCAGTCGATCACGATCAATGCTTCGGAGCTGGAGCCGATGATCACCTTCGGCACCAATCCCGGCATGGGAATTTCCATCAACTCCGCAGTGCCCGATCCTGCAAGCGTGGCCGATCCGATTGAGCGTGAGTCCCTCGCCAAGGCGCTCCGCTATATGGACCTGCAGCCCGGTTCGTCGCTGGTAGGCCACCCGGTGAACGTCGTATTCATCGGCAGCTGCACCAACTCCCGCATGTCGGACCTGCGGGCCGCCGCCTCGATCTTGAAGGGCCGCAAAGTGAGTCCGAATGTCCGCACGATGGTGGTTCCTGGCTCGATGGAAATCAAGCGTCAGGCGGAAGCCGAAGGCCTCGACCACATCTTTCGAGAAGCGGGCGCCGAATGGCGCGAGGCCGGCTGCTCCATGTGCATCGCGATGAATGGCGATCAACTGAAGCCCGGCGAGTACAGCGTTTCCACCAGCAATCGCAACTTCGAAGGCCGTCAGGGCAAGGGCGGTCGCACATTCCTGGCCAGCCCCTTGACTGCCGCCGCTACCGCCGTCACCGGCAAAGTCACCGACGTTCGCCAGTTGACTGGCGCTGGAGCGACACACCATGCGTAAGTTCACAACCTTCCACAGCAAGGTTCTGCCGATGCCGGTGGACAACATCGACACCGACCAGATCATCCCTGCCCGCTTCCTGAAAACAATCAGCAAGGAAGGCCTGGACAAGCAGCTTTTCTACGACTGGCGGTACGACGCGGAAGGCAATCCGAACCCCGACTTCCTGCTGAATCAGCCAAAGGCCAAAGGCGTAGAGATCCTGCTGGCCGGCGATAACTTCGGCTGTGGCAGCTCGCGCGAGCATGCTCCCTGGGCGTTGACCCAGTTTGGATTTCGCGCCGTCATCAGCACATCCTTTGCAGACATCTTCAAAGGCAACGCGCTGAAGAACTCGCTGTTGCCGATTGTGGTTCCCAGAGAGATCCACGGGGAACTGTTCCGCGCCGTGGAAGCAAACCCGGAGTACACGGCGACCGTCGATCTCGCCGCGCAAAGGCTTGTTCTACCCGACGGCCGCGCAGTGGAGTTCCCCGTGGACGCATTCTCCAAGCACTGCATGCTGGAAGGCGTCGATGAGCTCGGATACATCCTCAAGCACGAGTCCGAGATCGCGGCGTACGAATCGCGGCGGCCGGATACTGTAAATACCCTGACTGCTGCTTAGCTTCTTTCGCTTTCCGTTCGCCTGAGTCTGGTATCGTGGAATATTGCCATGCGCCAGCTCAGGGAACGGAATTATGAGTCCTGCCTCGCGCACGCTGTCGAGTTCGTTCGCTCCCAATCTCAAACATCGGAAGTCCTGATAGTCGCCGCGACTACCGAGGCCGCGGCTGAGGTGGCTCGTCTCGCGTGCGACACCGCGCTTGTGGGCGTACACGCGATCAGCCTGCGGAATCTGGCCCGGGTGCTTGCCGAATCCCGACTATGTGCGTCGGGACTGACCCCGATTTCCGCACTCGGTCGCGAGGCGTTGATTCGTAGCATCACACCGTCGGTGAAGCTCGGCTACTTTGCTCCGATCGCCGGTACGCCGGGGTTTGCTCGGGCCGCTGCTCGTACATTACGCGATTTGCGTATGAACGATGTCCAACCCGAAGGCGATCTGCAGGTCTTGATGGATGCTTATCGCAGCAAGCTCAAGCACGAGAACTTCGCGGATGTGGCCATGGAGTTCGAGTTCGCAGCGAGTGAGCAGGAGCATCCATTCTGCGAAATGCCGGTGGTCTTCCTGGATGTTCCCGTTCCGTACACCCTGGAGAAGCGGCTTGTACAGAGGCTGTGTCGCAAGGGCTTGGTGCTTACACGCACCGATGAATTTGCCCCGCCGAATGCCACGATGTTCTCCGCCTCCAGCGAGGCTCTGGAATGCGTAGAGATCGCGCGGCGCTGTCTTACCTCCGGGTTACCGTTTGACCGCATCGCGGTGCTGGCTCGCGATGCGTCACGAGTGCAGCCTCTGTTGGAGGAGGCGTTCGATCGCGCCGGAGTCCCGGCGTACTTCACACGCGGCTGCTTGCGGCCAAGTTCGGCGGGTCGGGCAATGCTCGCGCTATTGCAGTCGGCCGCCGAAGGCTTCAGCATCCGACGTCTAAAAGAGTTCGAATCTTTGGGGCAGAGCTCAAACGTGAAGCCGCTACCGCTCCTGCAGGCGCTCCCGACGGGCGCCCCGTGGAGCGACTGGCTGGATGCGCTCGCCGAGCTTTCTCGCTGCCTGCGAATACCCGATCGAGTGCTGGAATTGCTCGACCAATTGGCGCCGCTGGCGGACGTCGGACCCGTCACGCTGCAGGAAGTCATCCTTCTCGTTCAGCCGCATCTTCGTACATTGCGCGACCCCGCGGAAGGCTCGCGTTATGGCAAGGTGTTTGTCGGCCCTATTGAGGATGCCCGCGGGCTGTCGTTCGACTGCGTGTTCCTGCCCGGTTTGTGCGAGGGTTCGTTTCCCAAGCCATTCCGCCAAGACCCTCTGCTGCCGGCGCAGGAGACCGATGAAGAGAGCGAACGAGATCTCCTCCGACAAGCTGCTGCCTGCGCTACCGGGCAGTTCGTCGGATCCTATTCACGCGTCGACCTCGCCACCGGCCGCGCTCGCGTGCCCTCCCTTTACGCGTACGACGTTCTGCGAGCCGCGCTGGGCCGACCGCCGGAGGCAGCGGACTTCGACGCATCTCACGTGCAAACGACGCTCGCGTGGCCGGCGCCGCAAGAAATCGCCGATGCGGTCGATGACACCGAATACGATCTCGCTCTCCTTCGCGAGCCTGTGGGTGCGAGCGCTGCGTACATCACGAAAATCAATCCATTGGCCGCCGATGTCTTGCGGCAGCGCTGGCGGCGCTGGCATACGGCTTGGCATGCGGCAGATGGTCGCTTCGAGGAGATCGACTTTTCTCTTACTGAGAAACGTTTGACGCACGAAGCGTACTCACCCACCGACCTTCAGAAATATGCGCAGTGTCCTTATCGTTTTTACCTCCGGTCCATCATAGAGCTGAAACCGTTCGAGCAGCCCGAAGCCCCGCAGCGGATGGAGCCTTCCGTCCGCGGCAACATCTTTCATCGGGTGACTGAGCGCGTGATGACAGCCGAAGGCCAAGTCTCCTTCGAAGAGCTGGACGCCGTACTCGAGAAGATCGCAGCCGAGGAAGCAGACATGTGGTCCCCTGCGATCGAAGAAGTCCGGAGGCAGGAGTTGGGCCGACTGCGAGCCGATCTGCGCGGCTGGCTTTCCGAGTATCACGTGACCTCCCAGGAGTGGAAGCCGATCAAGGTGGAAGAGGATTTCGAGGCAGTCCTATTCGATCGCTTCAAAGTGAAAGGCCGCATTGACGTGGTGGAACAGCACGTATCCGGGTTGCGCCGCATCATCGACCACAAGACCGGCACGCCCCCGAAGGACAAGATCAGCAGCATCGGCAAAGGCGAAGTACTTCAGCCCGTGCTCTACGGTTTGGCTGAGCAGGTGACGAAAAGCCAGCTCTACTTCGCAACCCTGCGAGGCAACTACCAGCGGATGGAGATCGCTGTCAACGAGGAAGCTTCACGCGTTGCCGAACGCGTCCTCACCAATATCGACGAAGCTATCGACGCCGGCGAATTCCCGGCGTATCCAAGACTCGACGCCTGCGAGTTCTGCGAGTTTACGCCCGTGTGCGGACCCTATGAAGAGGAGCGAGCTTCACGCAAACCGAAGCTCCGCCGTGTAGAAGAGATCCGGCGCATCCCATGAGTTCAGCGCAACCGATCTCCACGTCCGCCTGCATCCTCGACGCATCCGCGGGCACAGGAAAAACGACCGAACTGGTCCGCCGGATTGTCGCCGCGATGGCATCGGGCGTACGGCCCGAGAACATCGTCGCAGTCACCTTCACAAACGCTGCCGCGGGCGAGATGAAGCTGCGGGTGCGGCAGGAACTGGACAAAGCGAAACTGCCTGT
Organism: Bryobacteraceae bacterium; assembly: GCA_035634155.1. Classification (GTDB taxonomy): domain Bacteria; phylum Acidobacteriota; class Terriglobia; order Bryobacterales; family Bryobacteraceae; genus DASQDN01. The sequence continues at coordinate 9,107 of DASQDN010000235.1, forward strand.
CGCACTGGCGGAGTTCGAAATGGCGTTCATCGGAACGATTCATGCGTTCTGCGCACACTTGATCCGGCAGCGCCCAGTAGAAGCTTGCGTCGATCCGGCCTTCGAAGAACTCGCCGCGCCGGAGAGAGTCTTCGCACGAGCGTTTCGCGACTGGATGAACGATCGTCTGCGTGAGAACTCACCGGTGCTTCGGCGGGCGTTCGCGCGGCTATCGCGATTGGAGGAGCGCTCGCCGGTAGCGCCTCTGGATAAGCTGCGCTATGAGGCTTGGAAGCTAGCCGAATGGCGCGACCACGACGGGACTTGGGCGCGGCACGATTTGAGTCGTCCTGCCCGGATCGACGAAGCGTTGGAGCGGGTCAACACGTTCCTGCAAATCCGAAATCGGTGCGACCGCCCCGGCCGCGATCCCTTGTATCTCTCCTTCCAGCCTCTAGCCGATTTCGTAGAGCGCATCGAGCGCGCACGCGCTACCGGAGATCTCGATTACGACACCTGCGAGGCCGACCTGCTATCCCTGCCACGCGACCACAAGTGGTTGCGGCAAGGCTTTGGCTCTTATTCGCAATCGCTGACACGCGAGCAGGTGCTCGCCTCCTGGGAAGAGCTCAAGCGGTACATCGAAGAGTTCCGCCGCGAGATCGACGCGAACTTTGTCGTGGATCTCCGCGATGAGCTTTGGCAGGTGATCGATCGCTACGACGCGGCCAAGCGGCGGGCCGGCCAGCTCGACTTCCTCGATCTGCTGCTCTCGGCCAAGCGCCTGCTCCAGAACGAAACTGCACGCGATTACTTCCGCGGCCGCTACACGCATATCTTCATCGATGAATTTCAGGATACCGACCCGGTGCAGGCGGAAGTGCTGAGTCGCATCTGGACCCATCCGGTGATCGCAGGCGACCGGAAGCAATCGATATATCGGTTTCGACGTGCGGACGTGGCGCAGTACCAGCGCCTGTGCGCCGGCCTGCAAGGCGCCGAAACCGAGCAGTTGGATAACTGCCGGCGCAACACGACACCCATTCAGGCGTTCGTCAACTCAGCGTTTGCGTCCATGCCGGATTACTTGCCGCTTCGCGGCGGACGCGCTCCCAAGGAAGGGCAACCCAGCGTTGTCGCCTTGCCGATGCCGACCCCGTACGGCATGCGGAATCTTTCCAAGGCCAAGATCAATCAGTGCTCGCCGGTTGCGGTCGCTGCGTACATTGACTGGCTAGTCAACACGAGCGGGTACCAGATCTGGGAACGTGACGCATATCGACCCGTCCGGGCCGGGGACGTTTGCATTCTTTTCCGCCGCTTCTCGAACAACGGCGTCGATCTCACGCAGGACTACGTGCGTGCGTTGGAGGCTCGGGGCATTGCGCATGTGCTGATTGGATCCAAGTCGTTCCACCAGCGCGAAGAGGTCGCGAGTGTCCGCACCGCGCTCCGTACCATCGAATGGCCAGAAGATGAACTTAGCCTTTACGCCACGTTAAGGAACCTCTTTGGCGTCTTGGACGAAACGCTATTCCGCTACCGCGAAAAGCACAAGCGTCTGAGATTCACGAACGCGGCCGATCCCGAATTTGAGCGGATCTCTTACGCCAACGCACTTCTCACCGAGCTGCATAAGGAGCGCAATAGCCGTCCTATCGCGCAAACGATTCACGCGTTGCTGACGCCACTTCGCAGCTTCACAACGTTTGCGTTTCGGAAGGGTGGTAAACGCGTACTCGCGAACGTCTACCGGCTGCTCGATATCGCGAGATCTTTCGATATCACGGAAGCCACATCCTTCCGCTCCTTCATCGAATACCTGGACGAGCAAGCCGAGGGTGGAGAAGCAAAGGAAGCCCCCATCCTGGAGCAGGACGCCGATGCCGTCAAGCTGATCAACGTGCATAAGGCCAAAGGATTGGAGTGGCCCGTGGTGATCCTTGCGGACCTAACCGCAAACCTCGTATCACCAGAAGGCAGCGGCAGGTGGGCGGATCCGAGCGGCAAGCTGTGCGCCCAGCGACTGCTCGGGTGCGCGCCGCAGGACCTGCTCGACCATATGCCCGACGAAGAAGCGGCCGAGCGGGACGAAGCCATCCGCCTCGCGTATGTGGCGGCCACGCGCGCGCGAGATCTGCTCGTCGTCTCCGCCGTCGGGGATATCTCTTTCGTCAACAAGCCCGAGTTCTATGAGAAGAGCTGGCTCGCGCCGATTTACCCCTCGTTGTATCCGACCGAAGATCGATGGCGCATCGGGCGCGGGAACTGCGTCCTGGAAGCGCCGCCGGAATGCGGCGACAACATGTTCCTGGCGGCAGGTACGCATTACGGCCGTCGCGGCGGTTGCGAGATCGATTGGTTCAATCCCAAGCTGCTCGACTTATCTCCCAAGACCGACGGAGGGCTGGAGAGAGAAACCCTCCTCAGCGGAGACGATCCGGAGGGCATCGAACGCTATCGGAGCTGGCAGCAGGACCGCAAGACACGTATCGACGGCGGGTCGGTGCCGTCGCTTCAGGTAGGAGAAGCGACAAAGGTAACGGGCATCGACTTACCGAAACCGGAGACCATCCCGGCAACGATTCCACGAACAGTTAAGAATTCGAGACGATTTGGCCGTTTGGTCCACCGATTAATGCAGGTTGTGATTCCGCCGATCGCCGACGAAGAGCTGCATCGGCAAGCAATGTACTATCGCAAAACCCACGGGTGCTCGCCCGAAGAAGCTCAGGGCGCAGCGCAGGTGGTCCGCGGGCTGTTATCCCACGACGTATTCCGCGCCGTCGAACAAGCGGAACTCGTATGGAGAGAACTGCCTCTGATGGTAAAGCTGGAGAACGACGAATTGGTGGAGGGCCGAGCCGACCTGGTGTACTTCGACGGGACGACCTGGACCGTCGTAGATTACAAAACAGGCGGCGCCGGTCCGAGCAACAAGGACGAGCGTCAAGTGTCCCTCTATGCCCACGCACTGCGGCTAGCAAAGAATGCCCCCGTCCGAGCAGTCCTGATTGCGATATGACACGCAGGTGATTTCACGATAAAATCGCCATTAGGCTTTCAATTCCAAAAACTCCGCGTAAGAAGACTGCTTAGCTTTTCCCGCGCCTGTTTGTTTCGACAGTTTTGAGTTCAAGGAACTTCTCTCGCCTGAAGTTCGTATCAGAGGAAGAATGGCAAAGAACGGCAAACGCTCGAGAAAGTGGATCGTGATCACGGGTGTCGTGATTCTCGGGTTAGGCGGCGCGGGCTTCGCGCTGCGGGGCGCACTCAAAACCGATCCGAAGATCGACGCCACCAAGATCGTTACGGTCGAGAAGGGCGACCTGGCGCGTTCGGTGGTCGCAACAGGCAAAATCCAACCGCGTTCGAAAGTAGAAGTGAAGTCCAAAGCGAGCGGCATCGTCAAGAAGCTGCTGGTGGACTACGGCGACTGGGTGAAAGCTGGCCAAGTACTTGCCGAACTCGACAAGGAAGAACTGCAAGCCAGAATGCGCGAGGCGCAGGCCTACCTGCAAGCCGCCCAAGCTTCGGAAGACTCAGCGCAAGCGGCGTTCGAACGGAACAAAGTAGAAGCCGAAGGCCCTGACCTGCCATTCCTGAAAAGCGCCGCGGATCGCGCGAAAAAGCTTTACTCCCAAGGCCTGATCGCCAGCAATTCCCTCGAAGACGCGGACAAGGCGTACCAGATGGCGCTGCACAAGCAAGCAACCGCCATGCGCAACGTAGCCGTCGCCCGAGCCGACATGGCCAAAGCCAAAGCACAAGTCGCGCAAGCCCGAGCCGCCATGGAACGGGCCGACGAAGACCTGCGTAACTCCACCATCGTGAGCCCCATGGACGGTTTGGTTCTTTCCCGAAACGTCGAAGTCGGCGACGCAGTCAGTTCCATCCTCGTGCTCGGCTCGCAAGCCACGCTCGTAATGACCCTCGGCGACGTCGGGGATGTATACGTCTTAGGCAAAGTGGATCAGGCCGACATCGGTCGCGTCTACATGGGCCAGAACGCGCGCATCGTTGTCGAGTCTTTTAAAGACCGCAAGTTCGAAGGCCAGGTGACGAAGATCTCGCCACTCGGTGTCGAGAAAGACAACGTCACTACGTTCGAAGTGCGAGTCTCCATCAAGAACCCCGGCGGTGAGCTGAAAGCCAACATGAGCGCCAACGCCGAGATCATCCTCGAAGAGAGAAAGGGAGTGCTGATCGTCCCGGAAAACGCAGTCATCTACGACCGTCAGCGCAAGAGCTTCGTCGAGATACCCGACGTCAACGCCGAAAAGGGCAAGACCAAGATCCCCGTGCAGCTCGGCATCTCCAATGGCGTGAAGACCGAACTGATCGCAGGCCTGAAGCAAGGCCAGCAGGTGATCCTCCAGTGACCTTCCGCGACCTGTTGCTGGACACGTTCCGAACGCTGTGGTCGCATAAACTCCGGACAGCGCTGACGATGTTCGGCATTGCCTGGGGCATCGTGTCCATCACCCTGATGGTAGGCGCGGGCGAGGGTCTGCGCGCAGGCCAGCAGAAGCAAACCGACAATCTCGGCAAGGATCTGATGATCGTCTTTGCGGGACGCACCAGCTTGCAAGCCGGAGGCGAGCGCGCCGGCCGCAAAGTATTCTGGAACGCCACCGATCCCGAAGCGATCGAAGCCGAAGCAACGGCGTGTCGCCATGTGCTACCCGAGCTCGGCCAAGGCAACACTCCGCTCCGAAGCGCCTACAACAGCGCAACCTTGATCGTCACCGGCTCCACGCCGCCCTTCCAAGAGGTCCGCAGCATCGCCATCGGAGAAGGCCGCTTCTATAACTGGGAAGATCATCACGCGCGGCGTCGTGTCGCCATCCTAGGCACCGAGGCCAAGAAGCAGCTCTTCGGATCGCGACCCGCATTAGGCGAAACGCTGCACATCCGCGACATCCCGTACACCGTCGTCGGGGTGATGGAGTTCAAGGAACAGGACTCGGCGTACGATGGCCGCGACGTGACCAAAGTCTTCGTGCCCTTCGGCGCGATGCTCCACGACTTTCCGAACAAACCTCCACGCAATCCCGAGAGCATCGACCAACTCCTCGCCCAACCGAAGTCAGTCGAGCAGCATGACGAGTGCCGCTACCAAATCGCGCGCACGCTTGGCCGACTTCACGGCTTCGACCCGCGCGACAAAGAAGCGATGCCGGTGTGGGACACGGTGGAAGGCCAGCAGCGATTCCTCGCCATGACCAACGGCATGAAGTACTTCCTCGGAGCCGTCGGCGTCGTAACACTGCTATTAGGCGGCATAGGCGTAATGAACGTCATGCTGGTGGCCGTCCGCGAGCGCACCCGCGAAATCGGTGTGCGGAAAGCAGTCGGCGCCACGGCGCGATCCATTCTCCTGCAATTCTTTGCCGAGACCGTACTAATCGTTGCCGTCAGTGGCGGCATCGGACTAAGCATCGCGCACGGCATCTGCGCCGCCGTCAACACTCTCCCAATGCCGCCCTTCTTCGCCGGGCTGCTACCGACGCCCTCGGCCTCTATCCTCTCGTTTGTACTCCTCGGCCTCATCGCGATCGGAGCTGCGATGTATCCGGCCAGCCGCGCCGCCTCCGTGGACCCGATCGAAGCGCTACGTTACGAGGCAGGCGGCTGATGCTTACCGATCTCCTACTTCAAGCCTGGGACGCTCTGAAGCGCAATCCCACGCGAAGCCTGCTCACGATGCTCGGCATCGTGTGGGGCATCGTCACCGTGACCCTGCTCATCTCCTACGGCAACGGCTTCCGAGCAGTACTCGTGAACGGCTTCGAAGCCTTCGGCAAAAGCGCCGTCATCGTATGGCCTGGCCAGACCAGCGAGACCGTCGGCGGCGAGCGCGCCGGCAAACGCATCCGCCTGGAACAAGCCGACGTCGATGTAGTCCGCATTGAAGCGCCGCTAGTGAAGCACGTCTGCCTCGAAACCGTGAGCCGGCCCGCGATCCAATACCAGGAGCGCGTCGCCACGGCAGCAGTCCGCGGCGTGTGCCCCGAATACGGCGAGATCCGCAACGAAGTGCCCTCGGAAGGCCGCTGGATGACCAGCGAAGATTATGGCGAACGTCGGCGCGTAGCCGTCCTTGGCGGCAAGCTCAAGAACAAGCTGTTCAGCGGGCGCCAAGCCGTAGGCGAAACCATAACCATCGCGGGCGTGCGATACACAGTTGTCGGCACGATGGACAACAAGCTACAGCTAAGCAACTACTTCAGCAGCGACGACGAATCGATCTTCATCCCCTACTCGTCCGCGGGCGACCTTTGGAACACGCGCTATGGATCCGTGATGGTATTCATGCCCATCACCCCGGCCTTCGAGGACGACGCCATCAATCAAGTTCGCCAGGCAATTGGCAAACGGCAAGGTTTCAAAGCCACCGACAAGCGAGCCGTGCAGATGATCGGCCGAGCGCAATTCCGTCCTATCATCGACGGCATCACCATCGGCCTGAAAGTGCTCCTGCTGTTCATCGGCATTCTGACGCTAGGCATCGGCGGCATTGGGGTTATGAACATCATGCTGGTGTCAGTCAACGAGCGCGTACGCGAGATCGGTTTGCGCATGGCGCTCGGCGCAAGGCGACGTCACATCCGCTTTCAGTTCCTAAGCGTAGCCCTCGCGCTCACGCTGGCAGGGGGCATCGTCGGAATCATCCTGAGCTTCGCCATCGCCGCGGCCGTAGGCTCCTTGCCGATGCTCGGCGCGCTATTTGAGGACGACTCTGGCCGCGGCGACCTCAAGCTCCGAATCGATGCCACTACCGTGCTCGCGTCAACGGCCGTACTCGTGGTCACGGGGTTGGTCAGCGGACTCTGGCCTGCGATGCGAGCCGCCCGCCTTGATCCCACGGACGCGCTCCGCTATGAGTAGTCAGCAAGGCAGCGGATTCCGCTCGCCCGCTGCCTGCTGCTGATGCCAGTAGGGATACGGCCGCGCCACCACGCTAGCATCATCGAGCTTCGCCACCTGCTCCCGCGTCAGATTCCAACCGGTCGCGCCGAGGTTCTGCCGCAACTGCTCCTCATTCCGCGCGCCGATAATCACCGAAGAAACCGTCGGCCGCTGCAGCAGCCAGTTTAAAGCAATCTGCGGCACCGTCTTTCCCGTCTCCGCCGCGATCGCGTCAATAGCATCCACCACCTTGTAAAGATGCTCATCCGACACCGGCGGCGCGGCATGCTTGGTCGCGGGCAATCGACTCACTTCCGGAGCCGGCTGTCCTCGACGCAATTTGCCAGTCAACCGCCCCCAACCGAGAGGACTCCACACCAGCGTACCCACGCGTTGATCCAACCCCAGCGGCATCAACTCCCATTCGAAATCGCGACCCACCATCGAGTAGTAAGCCTGATGCGCCACAAACCTCGACCATCCATACCGCTCGGACACCGACAACGACTTCATCAAATGCCATCCCGAAAAGTTCGAGCAGCCGATATACCGCACCTTCCCCGCGCGCACCAATCCGTCGAGCGCACTCAATGTCTCCTCCACCGGAGTGAGAGCGTCAAATCCATGCATCTGGTAAATATCGATGTAGTCCGTTCGCAGCCGCCGCAAACTTGCCTCGCAAGCTCTCACCAGGTGATGGCGCGAGTTGCCCAACCCATTCGGCCCCGGCTCGCTTCGAAACGACGCCTTCGTCGCAATCAACACGGCATCGCGACGACCCGCCACCGCCTGCCCGAGCACCTCCTCCGACAAACCACCGGAGTAAACATCGGCCGTGTCGAACAGATTGACGCCCGCTTCCAGGCAGATGTCGACCAGCCGCGACGCCTCATCCACATCCGTCTGGCCCCAGGCCCGGAAGAACTCACTGCCGCCGCCGAACGTCGCGGTCCCCAAACTAAGCACCGGAACCTTCAGCCCGGAATTGCCGAGGAGTCGATATTCCATGCTCTCCAATGTACGGCGCCGCTACTGCTTCTTGTACACGAGCGGCCTCTCGCCCTTCCAGTACGTCATGTGCAGCGCGCCATCCACAACGCGGAGTCGCTCGTCGCGAAATCGAAGCGTGGTGATAGCCTCGCCATTGATCTCCAGCCACACATCGTTGTGCCCAGCAGTCAACTCGAACGGACCCGCTTCGATGTCATACACCGGCACATGAATCGACACCGACTTCCCTTCCCCCTTCGAACGAAACGAAGCCAATCCATCGTCGGACGTCCGCCCAGTCTGCACGCCACCCGACGCCGTCAACTTCACATCCATATGCGGCACGCCTCGACCATTCGGAGCGACCACATACACGCGTACCGTTCCCGCTGTCCCGGGCGCGCTACGCACAACGCGGAACGGCTTCGCCTCCGCGCCGGATGACGTCAACACAACCGCATCATTATCGCGACGCCACGTGCCCTTGGCCATATAATCCGCCGCGCCATAGCTGAAGAAGTATTCAAACGTCTGGTTTGCATGTAGCATCAAGCCCGACCCGACCTCGTGCATCTGCGCCGCATATTCGCCTGCCAGCTCCTCGGCGTTCATCACAGGGAGCACCGCCATTGCCACTGCCACTATCCAGGTCTTCATCGCGTATCCTCAACGAAGAAAGGCGCGGAACACGGCGCGAACAACTCAGCCGATAATGAGACTGAAGTGATCCTTGAACTGGCATTGGCGGCATTCGCGCTTTCCGCGACGGAGCTCTACCAGCACGGCATCGCTCTCTTTGAAAAGGGCGACCCACAGGCAGCCGCGCACCGCTTCGAAGAGGCACGCGCGCTCGCTCCCAAAGACGCCCGCATCTGGCGAGCGCTGGGCGTCAGCTACGCCGCCATGCTCGACCATCAGCGCGCCACCGAGCCGTTCCGGCAAGCATGCACGCTCGATCCGGCACTGACGGACGCGTGCTACTACTACGGACGCAATCTCTACGCCTTGAATCGCTTTGAGCCCGCGATCGCCGCGCTGAACAAAGGCATGCGAGCGGCGCGCTCACCCTGGCAGGTCCATCTCGGCCTGGCGCAAGCCTACGAAGGTCTCGGCGACGCGAAACAATCCGAGCCGGCGTACCGGAAAGCCATAGCCATGTTCGAAGCGGTTCCGCGTCAGGAGCGTGGTCGGCCCGACTTCGATCCGCGGCTCCGTCTCGCCATCTTCCTTTATCGCCAAGGCCGAGCCGATGACGCGCTGCAATGGGCG
>DASQDN010000236.1:0-4833 GCA_035634155.1 Bryobacteraceae bacterium
ACTGGCGAAGAAGCTCAACAAGCAGGCTCCCGATGATATCCAGGTCTATGGATTCCTCGTCGACGCCAATGTTGAGCTCGGCAACTATGCGGAAGCCGAGAAAGCGGCGCAATGGATGCTCGATTTGAGACCGGGGAACGCCCCCGGTCTCACCCGGGCCGCTTATCTGCGCGAGCTATATAACGATTACGACGGCGCGCTGCAATTGATGCAGCAATCGTTGCAGCGCACACGACGTGAAGACACCGGGGATCGCGCGTGGATACTGACGCATATCGGCCGGCTGCTTGTTAGGAAGCATGATTACGCGAACGCAGAGATTGCATTGAATGCCGCGCTGCAGATCATTCCCGAATATCACTACGCATTAGCCAATCTGGCCGAGATGCGAAGGGAACAGAAGAACTACGCGGCAGCTGTCGAGCTGTATCGCCGCCGGTACGATAGCGCTCCGCATCCGGAGAATCTGTACGATTGGGGTGACGCGTTGGTTAAGGCCGGGCGCCGCGCAGAAGCCAAGACCGTGTTCGCGAAGTTCGAAGCAGCGGCGCTCGCCGAGTCGGCCAACCTCGACAACGCCAACCGTGAACTCGCGCTGTATTACATCGAGCACGCCAAGAATCCCGCTGCCGCGCTTCGCATTTCAAAGCTCGAAGCCAGTCGTCGCCGGGACGTGCACACGCTTGAGGTCTACGCGAAGGCGCTTCGTCTGAATGGCAAAACGCACGCGGCGAAAGCCGCGGCTGTCGAGTCGCGGCAACGCCTGAGCGCGGCTGACTAGCATCCAGCAGGGGAAGCTGCGGCTATCCGGCCGTAGCTTCTCTTGCCGTCGCGGCGCCGGTCGTCATCGTCGATGTGTCTGTTGACTCCGGGACGATGGCCGTGCGAATCGCCTGTGACGTGAAACCAAGAAGGACGAGTTTGCTGATGTCGAGTCCTTCCGCGCTCCCGCTTTGCAGTTGGGTAATGGCGACGGTCAGAACCGGAACAATCGCGGTGATGAACGCATCTACGATTCCTCGCAGCGTCCGAGCGGATACGTCGGATGCGAGAGACTTCTGCGGGCGCACGGTCAGGACACCCTTGGTCTCGTCAGTTTTTCGAACCTCGATCTTTTCTCCGCGGGTGTCGTACACCTCAGGAGTGAGTGTCAGCTCCCCACCTCTGGCCAGCACTTGAATGTCCCAGCCCGACTCGTACTCCTTGCCTTCGTCGATGGACTGGGCCGTCCCTGCCGGTTTAGGAGCGACAATCCAGAAGCACTGATAGAGTCCCTTCGCCGCGGCGCGATTCAAGACCTTCTCGCGAAAGCAAAACGACAGTCGCAACACGTCCTGTTCCAGGACCAGCGTCGGCTCCGAGTACACGTCCCACATACCTTCCTCAAGAGCGATGCGGATCCTCTTCGCGTCGACGCCCTGCGACCGCATGGTGAGCAGTAGGCGGGCTTCCGCGAGTACGCCCGGGTCCGTTGAATACAACCTCTCGAGGACCGCCTCTTCAGTCGGAGATCCACGGCCCAACAGAGGAGCCAATTCGAGCAAATCCGCCAATATCTCGATGCGAGAAACGGCGACGTCTCGTGCCGCGAGCTCAGCCATAGTCAGACCTTCTTCTACCGATGAATCGTCACCCTCGAGAACGTCCACACAGTGGCAGAACCTGGCGAGGTATTCGTCCAGCTTTTCGCGGCATTTCGGGTCGGCGAAGTGTCGTTTCAGTCCAGTGATGCGCCGCTGCAGATCGGCAGTGAACGCGGTCATACCGGCCGTCCCGTCCGCCAGATCGTTTAAAGCCGTATGCGCAGCTTTCTCATCCGCATCATTCAAAAACTGCCGCGACAGGATCGATTGAATCCGTTTGACCTCCTGCTCCCATGCTCGGAAGAGGCTCGGGGGAGTTCGGCTGGAATCGAGTTCCAGGAACGTATTCAGCCGCTCGTCTAATAACTCAGTCAAGCGAACTCGAGCGTCTATTCGCTTGAGAAGAGTTCTCAGGAGATGCACAGCAGCCGTATTGCCGGACAACCCGATCTTGTCCCTTATCGAGGGAAGCGAGAGCGGCTTCCGCTGATCATCGGGATCTCGCATGATGAGGCCAATGCGCACGGTCTGCAACTCCCGGCGGCAGCGTGTCAGAAGGCGATCGCCCACGCGGCTGTTGATGGCGCGAAGACGCTCCTCCAGCGCTTCTACGTCGTTCTCCATGCGGAGTACCTTGCGGAAGTTCGGAATCATCACCTGAGCCGCCATAAGGAATACGGCGCCGAGGGTGATCCACCAAGTAGTCCATAAGATCCTCGACAGCATCGAATGGAACAACCAATCCGGCAGAGCCATTTGCACTGCGCGAAGCGACCAGCGGCCAGCCGCGGTTTGCATCGCGAGTGGCACGCGCTGAATCGCAGCTGATCCGTCTTGGCCGAATCCGAGTTCCATCGAGGCTTCTCGCTTCACGCCCCCGGCCAACGGATTGAACCAGGATCGAGGAACGCCGAAGCGAATCGCGCTACTCTGCGCGGGCGGAATGGTGATCGAATGCCAGGTTTCTCGCTCGCTGCAATCCTTTAAGGCGCCCGTCGTATCGACGCCGCACGCGGCAGAGTTGCCCGAGGCAATTCTCCAGCGCACCGGCAGGGCGTCACCTGAGAAGTTATATAGCCACACCGCGCTCCGGCCGTCTGCTGAGATTGCAACGCTTAGTGGTTCTGCATTCGACTTGACGATCCGCGAGTTGATGGCAGGCCCGCGTTGTAAGAGAACGCTGTATGCTCGCCCATTCACTTGTATCGGCAGCCGCGCTTCGCCCCAGAAATACACGTTGGTCAGCTCGATCTTCAACTGCTTGCGGTCATCGCCGGCGACCGCCACGTTAACAATCGGCTGCGGAGAAAGAAAGGCGCCGCCCGAATCCGATGCGGGGCCAACATCAATCTGAGCGGTTTCCGGCAACGCATTCCGCAAGGTGAGTGTTACCGAAGAAGAAGCGGTGGCAGCGGGCAAGACGATTCGGTCGCGAATCGAATATTGCGCGGAGGCGCACGAACAGACGCAGAAAGTGGACAAAACCACTCGGGCAAGAAGCATTTTGCAGAAATCCTTGAAATTTGTATCGAGCGATCTTATCACCGGTAAACGCGCGCACACATTGCGAGAACGGCGCTACCTTTAAGGTGATGCATTGGAATGACGTCCGCTACGCTCTCCGCCTGATGCGGCGCAATCGAGGATTCACGGCTGTTGCGGTGTTGTCGATTGCACTGGGCATTGGCGCGAACACGGCCATCTTTAGCTTGTTCGATGCGGTGATGGTGCGGACTCTCCCCGTTTCACATCCCGAGCAGCTTGTGGAATTCATCCAGGTTTATCCAGGCGAGCCGCGCGGGATCGGCTATTGGACATGGGAGACTTACCAGCATTTCCGTCAACACACCCGAGCATTCTCGGACATAACGGGTACGAGCTTCGATAATGTCGCCCTTGTGCGCACCGAAGACGCAGAGGCCGAAGCGTTAGTTGTCGAGAACGTGCTCGGCAACTACTTCGGGATGCTCGGGCTCAAGCCTGCTGCCGGCCGCTTGCTTGGACCCGACGATGTTGAAGTCAGCGGGAGCGGAGAGGCAGTGGTTGTCAGTCACTCCTATTGGACGACACGTCTGCACGGCGACAGAGCTGCGATCGGGAAGCGCATCTGGATTGGGAAAAACCCAAAGACCATCGTCGGCGTAGCTCCGAGCGGCTATGTCGGACCCCGTGTGGGATCCCGCACCGACATCTGGACGGCCCGAGAAAAGGACAATGTCGCGCTTCTAGGGCGCTTACAGCCCAACGCCACAATCGAGCAGGCGCGCGCCGAAATGCACGTTTTATTTCCGTTCGCGATCGAGCAGCGAGCGGCCCGCAGCAACGACCCGCTAGTGCGCAAAATGCGCTTCGAACTAGAGCACGCCGGACGAGGATTCGCGCGTGTACGCGACCAGTACGGCAAGCCGCTAACCCTGCTGCTGGCCGTAGTCGGTTTGCTTCTTGTTTTGGCTTGCATCAACCTCGCCGGACTGCTCCTTGCCCGATCGGCGAGCCGTCAGCGCGAACTCGCGGTACGGGTGGGCTTGGGCGCGAGCAGCGGGCAACTCATCCGGCAGATGCTGACTGAATCGCTGCTCCTTTCCGGGACCGGAGCGGTGATCGGCATCCTTCTCGCTTATGCCGGAACCGCGACGCTCGTCCGCATCATTGCCAGCGGCCGAGCGCACGAGCGCATCGAACTGAACATTCAGCCGAACCTACAGGTGCTGCTCTTTACCGTCTTCGTGGCGATCCTCACTGGCATAGTCTTCGGACTTGCGCCCGCGTGGTACGCATCCCGGTTCACACCGCCAAACTCCTCTCTTCGACATTCCGGTAGAGCCGGGGACGCGCCCATCTGGCGCATTTTCGGTAGAGCACTGGTGGCTGTGCAGGTATCCTTATCCATCCTGCTGGTCACCTCGTCGGCTGTTTTCTTGACGCACCTGATTCGCTTACGCAACTTCGACCTTGGCTTCAGGAGCGACCACGTGTTGCTGATCCAACTGGACCCGTCGGGGAGTGGCTACAAGCCTGGGCAACTCGGAACCAGGTATGCGCAATTGCTGTCGCAGTTGAGAGCCATTCCCGGGGCGCAATCGGCCGCGATTGCGGCCTGCACGCCCATCCAAGGTTGCGGCGCCAGCCGATTCGTCTCCACACAAGGCTTCGTGGAGCGGCCTGAGGACCGCCGCTTTACGACGCTAAGTTGGGTCTCGCCCTCCTACTTTGAAACGATGGGTGTACCTCTTCTCGCAGGGCGTGACTT
>DASQDN010000237.1:0-8594 GCA_035634155.1 Bryobacteraceae bacterium
AACCAACTTATTCAGGCGAACTCTTCCCGTTTCGATATCGACACTAACGTCGGCCATCTGGATGCCCGCGGCGCCTGCGGTGTTCAACCCTTCCGGCCGCTTAGGATCGTTCTCGCCCATCTCGCTGATGGTGTTCACTCCCAGCTTTTGACATGCCTGCTGCCAGCTCATGCCTTTGTCGGGATTGCCGACAACACGAATACGGCCATCAATCGATTCGAGCTGCTCAGCCGGAACGCCCAGAGATGGCCCAACGGCCTCGAACAGCTTCTGCAGAGCATTCAAGCTCGACTTGCGAGCCGCAGAGCAGACGCCACCCACCGTGGTCGACCCACCCGATGGGCCCGACGGGGGATAGGTATTGTCGCCTAGTTTCACGCGAATCATGCTCAGCGGCAGGCCCAGGCTTTCCGCCATCACCATGGCAATGATCGTGCGAGTGCCGACACCGAGATCCTGCGTGCCGATCTCGATCTCGACGGTGCCGTCTGCATGGATGTTGGTGCGCGCCTTGGAAGCGTGACCGGCTCCCGCCCAACTCGCGATGCCTATCCCCACGTTGCGTCGAATTGGACCTGAGCCTTGACCGCGCGGATGCCACAGCTTCTTCCACTCGATCATTTCCGCCGCTTTCGCCAACTGCTTGCGATAAACGTCCGGCTTATCGGTGAACTCGACGTTCTTGTAAAAGACGTCGTAGGGATCCATGTTCAGCTTCGCCGCCAGGTCGTCAAGCGCCGAGCATGTCAGGAACGATGCCTGCGGATGATTCGGCGCGCGCCAGGCGCGAATGGGTCCCGTGTTGAGCTGCACCGCCGTATGGTTGAGCCGGTAGTTCGGGATCTTGCGCATCACGTAGGGTAGCGGCGACATGCCGCCGCCTGCAAAACCGCCGCTGGACCACGACTCGGACTGCCATGCCGTAATCGTGCCGTCCTTCTTGGCGCCGATTTTAATATTTGCGAAGTGGGAAGGCCGAACCCCCGCGATCGTCAGCTCCGTTGCCCGATCGAGGAACAGCTTCACCGGGCGGCCCCCGCTCGCTTTGGAAAGGTGCGCTGCCTCCACGTGCCAGCGGTCGGCTGGGAACTTGCTTCCGAACCCTCCGCCCATGTACTCCATCTGTACCCGGACATTCGCGGCCGGCACTTCTAACGCTCGTCCGAGATCGGGACCCACGGTAGAGACTGCCTGTGTCGACGGCCAATAGCTGACCTTGTCGCCTTGCCACTGAATCACAGTGCCGTGCGGCTCCAGGCAACAATGCGTAATCACCGGAATGCCGTAAGAGCCTTCGGAGGTGACCTCCGCTTCCTTGAATCCTGCTTCCGGATCGCCGGTGATCTGTTCGCCAGATGGTTTGGCGCGCGAGCCCACCTTCGACAGATCGTGTTCCTGCACCACGTGCGGCAGCACTTCGTAATCGACCTTGATGGCGCGGGCGGCGTCGCGAGCAAGCGGCTCAGAAATTGCGGCGACGGCCGCAACCTCCGTGCCTGCCCACTGAATCTCAGTGCCGGCTTTGGAGATGACGCGCACGGCCGTTACGCCCTTCATTTTCTCGGCCACGCTCGTGTCGATGCTGCGAATCCGCGCATGGGCGTGGGGGCAAGTGAGCAGAATGCCGAACAGCAAATCTTTCGGATTCAGGTCAGACGGATACTTGGCGCGTCCGCTCGCCTTATCGGGGCCGTCCAGACGGCTGATGCGCTTGCCGAGGACCTTACGTTTTTCGGGTTCGGGCCACGTGTAATTAGGCATTTCGGCCTCCCTTCAACTTGGTCGCGGCCTCAAGGACGGCTTTGCGAATACCGACATAGGTGCCGCAGCGGCAAAGATTGCCGCCCAAGCCTTCCTTCACTTGCTCGTAGGTAGGACTAGGGTTCCGATCCAGGAACGCCTTCGACGCGACGACGAATCCCGGAGTGCAGTAGCCGCACTGCTGAGCATCGTTCTCGACGAACGCATTCACCAGGGGGTGCGAATTGCGGCCCTGGGCGATTCCTTCGAGCGTCTCGATCTTCTTACCCTGCAAGTCGATCGCGAGCAGGCTGCAGCTATAAGCCGCTTTCCCGTCGACGATCACCGTGCAGGCGCCGCAGGCGCCTCGATCGCAAACGCGTTTGGCGGCCGTAAGGTCGAGCTGGTTCCGCATGACATCTAACAAGGTCATGCGCGGCTCAACCGTTGTCTTATGCGGTTGACCGTTGATCTGCAGGGTGATGGCGACTTCGCCGGATATCACGCCGGCAGGCGTCTGGGCCTGGGCTTCAGTCTCGAGAATTCCTGTGCTTAGAACCCCGCCGCTGACACCGGCGGACTGCAGGAAGCCTCGACGGGAGAAACCGCTGGACGGCTTCTTGGCTTCTGGGTCTTTTTTAGAGCTCACTCGATATCCTTTCGCGGGCTGGTCAATTGAAATACTAGCGCATCTTCGCCGTTTAAGGTTACGGCTGCGGGGAGTTCCGCGCGCAATTGTGACCCGGCGCCCTCAACCGGAATTGCAGGAGGCGATAATTGGAACAAGTGTGATATTTTCTTAGAACCAGCGGAAGCCACGCAGGAGGACCCGAACCGTGAAAAGACGTGAGTTTGTCCGGACCGGCGCAGTCGCCGCAGCCTTCCACGATTTCCCGTATCATCTTTACGCAGCGGAAAAGAAGCAAGCTTCCAACCGCGTAAAACTCGGACCGATGAAGGTGGAACTCAGCCGCCTTGCGATGGGCACGGGAACCAACGGGTCGGGCGGAAGCTCCAACCAAACATAGAAACTGGGCGTGGGGGGCCTGGCCGATCTGTATCGCGCCGGGTTCGATATGGGCGTGACCTTCTGGGACTCGGCCGACCAGTACGGGTCGCACCCTCATCTGAAGGAACCGTTGAAGAACGTACCACGGGAAAAGGTCACGATTATGACCAAGACCCACGCCTCGACGGAAGCGGAGATGCGCGCTGACCTGGACCGCTTTCGGAAGGAGATCGGCGTCGATTATCTGGACATCGTGCTGCTGCACTGTATGATGGACGGCGACTGGAATCACAAGAAGCGTGGGGCGATGAACGTGTTGACCGAAGCTCGGCAGAAAGGCATCGTCAAGACGCATGGGGTTTCGAATCACACCATGGAGGCGCTGAAGACAGCTGCCGCTGAGCCCTGGGTGCAGGTAAATCTGGCGCGCTTCAATGCTGGGCATCGCGATGGACGATTCGAACGCGGCGGTGGTCGCCGCGGTGTTGAAGGACATGAAGTCGAAAGGCAAAGGCGTGATCGGGACGAAAGTGCTCGGGGCTGGACGGCTCCGGGATAAGGCCGATGAGGCAATCCAATATCATATGGCCCAGCCCTTTATCGACTGCTTCACCATCGGCGCGGAAAGCCGGGCTGAACTACAGGGATTGGTAACAAAGATTGCCGCTGCCAGCACGCGCGGCTGATTGGGTTAATAGAGAGGACCTCGATATGAAGAAGAACCTATATGTTGGCGGGTTGATCCTGGCCATTGCTTTGGGAGTATCGGCGCAAACGAAGAAGGGCTCCGTGCCGATTCTGCAGCCGCAGATGACGGTGGAAACCGGGAGTTACGAAAAGCCCGCAGGCAAGCTCGGTCAGAAGCCCGCGGCTCCCTGGACCTCAACCACGGTAGGAGCGTCCGTCGATGGAAAGCCGAACGCCGGGGCGAAGGAAGCAACACTGACCGGTGAGATCGTCGACTTTTCCTGTTACCTGCAAATCGGCAAGCACGGCGAGAAGCATCGCGCGTGCGCGCAGAAGTGCTTCACGGCCGGCCAGCCGATCGGACTTATGACCAAAGACGGCAACCTGTACATGCTGATGGAAGAAGAGCATGATCCTCGTCGCGACGGCCTGACCAATTTCCGCGCAGCCGCCATCGAACACGCGAGCCACATCATGGAAGTGACAGGTACGCTTTCCGAACACGGCGGCTACAAGGCGCTTTACGTTCACGGCTTCCTGAAGAAGTAAGTAACAGAAGTTGCGGATGGACTTATGAGAATCGCGAAGTTCTGGCTGGCGCTTCTGGCGCCAGCCTTTTGTTTGATCGGCCAGGAAGATATTCGGGTGCCCCTGGGCCTGCTGCCGATCCAATGGCCGGCCGACAACCCGTACTCGAAGGCTAAGGCCGACCTCGGCAAGCTGCTGTATTTCGACAAACGGCTGTCAGCCGATGGAACGGTGGCTTGCGCCAATTGCCACCATCCGAAGTTCGCCTTCGCTGATGGCAGCGCGACTTCCCTCGGGATCAAAGGGCAGCGGGGCGGGCGCAGCGCTCCGACGGTGTTCAATCGCGCCTACAGTCTGAATCAGTTCTGGGACGGCCGCGCAGCGACGTTGGAAGAGCAAGCCAAAGGGCCGATGGCTAACCCGGTTGAAATGGGGAACACGCACGAGGCGCTCGTAACCAAACTGCGCGGCATTCCCGGTTACGGGCCTCTGTTCCAAAAGGCATTCGGAACCCACGACTGGGACATCGAGCATGTTTCCAAGGCGATCGCCACGTTTGAGCGCACGGTGCTCTCCGGTAACTCCGCTTACGATCAGTACAAGGCCGGAAAGAAGTCGGCGATGACAGCTCAGCAGGTTCGCGGCATGCAGTTGTTCTTCGGCAAAGCTCGCTGTGACTCCTGTCACGAAGGCATCAACTTCACCACCAACGCGTACCACAACCTTGGTGTAGGCACAGATAAACCGGACCCCGACGCGGGCCGCTACCTTGTTACAAAGAACGAAGCCGATTGGGGAGCGTTCAAGACTCCCACTCTTCGCGAGATCGCCAGAACCGCCCCTTACATGCACGACGGCAGCATGAAGACGCTCGAAGAGGTGATCGACTTCTACTACAAGGGTGGTCTGCCGAACAAGAATCTAGCCAAGACGGTCCGTAAGTTGAACCTGACCGCCGATGAGAAGAAGGATCTGGTTGCATTCCTAACTGCGCTGAGCGGCGAGGGATGGCAGTCGATTCAGGAGCCCACTCAATTTCCCCAATGACCAAACGAACGTTAACCCGAAGGCAGGGTTTGGCGCTTGCCGCCCTGCCGTTCCTCCCGGCGTGCAATCGGGATACGAAGAAACGGATTGGCGTCATTCCCAAGGGTCGCGCGCACATCTTCTGGCAATCGGTGCACGCCGGGGCCAACAAGGCGGCTCGCGAAAACGGCGTGGAGATCGAATGGAACGGCCCGGTGAGTGAGACGGACTTCAACGGCCAGTTGCAGATCGCCGAGGCCATGATCAACAAGCGCATGGACGCGATTCTCCTCGCGCCCATCGACAAGAAGGCCATGGTGAGCGTGGTGGAACGCGCCGCAAAACAAGGCATCCCGGTGATCATCTTCGACTCGCCCGTCGACACGGAGCAGTTCGTAGCCCAGGTGGCGACCGACAATTACCGCGGCGGGCAGATTGCAGCCGAGCGGATGGGCGAGATCCTCGGCGGCAAAGGCAAGGTGGCGATTGTGGCCGTGCAGGCCGGCGCGGCATCCACCATGGCTCGCGAGCAGGGTTTTGAGGACAACATCAAGGCGAAGTTCCCGGGCATTCAGATCGTCGACAAGCGTTACGGCGAAGCGATGGTGGAACGGTCTTTAAGCGTCACCGAGAATATGCTGACCGCTCATCCGGAACTCAGCGCGTTGTTTGCTTCCAACGAATCGAGCACGGTCGGTGCGGCGCGGGCGTTGAAGGCACGCGGCAGCAAGATCCGGCTGGTTGGGTTCGATTCGGGTCCGACGCTCGAGGAGGACCTGAAAGCCGGCGTGATTGATTCGCTCGTCGTGCAGGATCCGTTTCGAATGGGCTATGACTCGGTCAACATCGCGGTTCGCAAGTTGAAGGGCGAAACCCCGCAGAAGATCCAGAACCTGGAAGCCACTTTGGTGACCAAGGCCGATCTGGAAAAGTCGGACATTCAGGCGCTTCTGCGACCCGATCTGAAGAAGTACCTCGACTAGATTCCGGAGTTTCCGATGGTCGACATCACGTGGACGACCCGCGAGTAGATGTGGACCAAGCTTTCGTGCACAGCACCCGGCATCATGACCGAGGCTCCGGTAGCTACCAGCGCCGCCATGAGAGCGTACTCAATCAGGTCCTGCCCTTCTTCGTCCTGCCAAATTTCCCGAACGTAACGTTGCATGGGTGGCTCATGGTAAGAGTACTGCCGGACGACCAAACTTGCAATCGTGAGGTACGGTAGAGAGCGACCGGGAATTACCTTAGGTATCGCCATTTGGTTTATGCGGCCACCCCCATGCGTAGGCGCCAATCTCGGAAATCGTTAGCTTGCGTACTCCAATCGCCGCGACGATGGTCCCGGCGGGATCGGTTCGCCTAAACGTATAGGCCGAAAAGCCTTTCCTCACCCGCACCTACCGGGGAAGCTACCGCAGTTGCCTAGAAAAACGCCAAAACCTGAGAATTAAAACGTGTAAGCCGTTGACTCCAGTGCTGGGGCTCAATATAATCCCCCTCACTGCCCTTGTTGGCAGCCGAGGTGGATTATGTCTTTTCTACGATGTCTCAGATATCTCGCCAGCGCCTCCCTACTGAGCGCACTTTCAACCGGACTGCTGTACGGCCAAGGACTCACGGGCCAGATCTCTGGTTCTGTCAAAGAGCAAAGCGGTTCAGTGATCGCCGGCGCAGCGGTCGAACTTCTCAATCAGGGAACGTCTCAAGTGCGTTCCACAACCACGGACACTCTTGGAGAGTTCGTTTTCCCCCAACTCCTGGCCGGCCAATACACCTTGACGGTGACCGCGCCGGGTTTTAAGCAGCATCAAGAGGTTGGAATCGCTCTCTCCTCTTCCGAACGAGCAGTCGTTCGTCCCATCACTTTGGCGCTTGGAGCTGTCACCGAATCGGTTTCGGTAACGGCTGACGCTCCATTGCTCCAGACGCAGAGTGCGGAGCGGGCCTCCACTTTGAGCGCTTATCAGATTACACAGGTGCCGCAAAAAGGGCGAGTCTTCCTGAACCTGCTCACCCTGATGCCCGGCGTTATCAACAACAACAACTTTGAGGGCCCGACCGGCGGTGGCGCGGGCGGCATCCGAATCAATGGGAGCCGATCCGGTTCACTCACAATTACGACCGACGGCGTGCCGAACATGGACACGGGAAACCAGCAAGGCCCGCCCACCATGCCCAGCTTGGAATCGATCGGCGAAGTGAAGGTTCTCCTTTCCAACTACCAGGCCGAGTACGGGCGTAATTACGGGGGCACCATTACCACCGTCACCAAGTCCGGTTCGCGGGAATTTCACGGCGGCGCCTATTACTTCAAGCGCAATGAGGCCTTGAACGCGAATACGTTCTTCAACAACCGCGACAATGTGCCGCGCCAGCGTTATCGCTATGACAATCCGGGCTACTACATTGGCGGTCCGGTGCTGATTCCCGGGCTCATCAAGTCGCGCGACAAGCTCTTCTTCTTCTGGGCGCAGGAGTTTCTTCCGCGCACTTCCCCGATCAGCCCGGCTCGCTTTACCGTACCGACAGCCGCCGAGCGAATGGGCGACTTTTCAAAGACGGTGGAATCCAACGGCCGCCCCATCCAGATTCTGGATCCCTTAAACAACAAGCAGCCCTTCCCGGGCAACATCATTCCTCCGAACCGAATCGACAAAGCCGGGCAAGCGATCCTCAACGTTTTCCCGCTCCCGAACTTTGTCGACCCGAACAATACGTACAATGCCGTTTTCCAGGGCACGATGAAGGAGCCGCACCGGTTTGAAGTTCTGCGCGTCGATTGGAACTTCAGCCCGAAGACGACCTTCTACGTTCGCGGGCTATATAACGCCGATAGTCGCAGCAGCGACAATTGGTTCAATCAATTCCCCGTCAGCAACAGCTTCCCCTTGATCACCGGCAGCTATGACTATCCCTCCAAGGGTCTGGTCACGACTCTGATCCATACTTTCAGTCCGAGCCTGATCAACGAGTTTACGGCCGGCGTGAACCGCTTCGATCAACGGCCCTTCAAACCGGATGCAGCTTCGCTGGACCGCGTTGACCGCACCAAACTCGGCGTGAACTTCCCGCAGTTCTTCCCCGAGCTGAACATGCACAACGTCATTCCTAACGTCAATTTCGGCAGCGGCATTTCCAATGCTCCGAACATTGCCTGGGAGCAGCGCTGGATCTTCTTCGGCACGAACACGCCCTACACGATCTCCGACAACCTGACCAAGATCTACGGCAAGCACAACTTCAAAGGCGGTTTTTACTACGAGAAGACGTCCCGCAACGCGGTTGCATGCTGCCCGGGTTCGTCGTTCATGGGTACGGCTAACTTTGGCCGAGACGTAAACAATCCGCTCGACACCAATTACGCCTACTCGAACGCCATTCTGGGTACGCTGACCAGCTATCTGGAATCTGACCGCCGCCTGAATATGCACGGTCGCTATTCCAATTTCGAGTACTTCGTCCAGGACAGCTGGCGAGCCACCAGGCGCCTGACTCTCGATCTCGGCGTACGTTTCTATCACATCAACTCGACCATCAGCGAGGGTAGTCAACTCGCATCGTTCGAACCCGGGGACTTCAATGCAGGCGCTGCGGCTCAGTT
>DASQDN010000238.1:0-1653 GCA_035634155.1 Bryobacteraceae bacterium
CGATTGCGAGCCTTGCCCAATGATTCCGCCCAGAACTGCCGGAACCAGAACGCCGTGCCCCACAACTGATTGGAATACGGGAAGGCCACCTGAATCGTCTTGTTGCGCCGCGTCCAGACCAGGTAATGCAGCAAGGCTGAGCGTAAAGCAACATTCTGCTGCAGGTTCGTCTGCCATGACAGGCCTGTCATCGCAGCCGAGCCCTTGGCGATTTTGCGGATGTCGATGTCAATCAATGCCGCCGGCAGCAGACCGACAGCAGACAACACGCTGAAACGCCCGCCGACATTGTCGGGCAGATGAAAGGTGGTGTACTTCTCCGCCGTAGCTAGCTTCTTAAGGTCGCCCCGCGATTCCGATGTCACCACAGAGATGCGCTGAGCCGCCTTCTTGCCCAACTTCGCCGTCATCCAATCCTGCACGATGAGAAAGGTCGCGATCGTCTCGGCCGTCGATCCCGACTTGGCAATCACCACCACGTGCGTTTTCTTCGGATTCATCGAATCGAGCGCAGCGGCCGTAAACACCGGGTCCACGTTGTCGAGAACAACCAGACGCGGATGGTTCTTCGACTGCACCGGATGCGGGCCATGCAGCGCACAGTCGAGCGCCCATGCCCCCAGCGCGCTACCGCCGATCCCTACGACGCACACGGTATCGTGGCTGCCGCGCAGGTCCTTGGCGTAATCGTAGATGTTGCGGATGGTTTCTTTTTGGAAAGGCAGATGAGGAAAGCCGTAACGGCCTTCTTCGCTTGATTTCTTGAAACTGCTGAGAGCATCCAGCGCGGCGGCCGTTGCGTCGTTGATCTCGCCCGAGGTAATGCCGTTAGCGTCGCCCACACGTGAGGCGAGCAGATTCTTTTCGTCGAAGTGGATGCTCACGTAAACATCATACGACCCACTTCCATGACGATGTCGTTACAACGCCGTGTCTAGTAGAAGCGAGGCGTCGGGAAAGTGTTGGAAATGCGGTCGTGCCACGTCAGCCGCTCTTCGTCCACCATGGCCCAAAGCAGTCCGATGCCGGCGGCAATAGCGCTCACGAAGCCACCGAGCAGCCTAAACCAACGCTGCCTGCGGCTAGGCGTACGGCCGTCGAAGTCGACGACGCGCAGGCCCGTCCAGCAAACGCCGGGTGTGTCGATATTGGCGATGCAGAACAGCACTCGGTAGAACAGGGAGATCAGAACCGCTGCTGCAATGTAATACGGCGCTGTCGCTTTCGTCAGGTCGAACTCGGCGCCGGCTGCCCGGAAGGTCGCCAGGAACACCGCAAGGGCGGCGGCGGCCATAGCCATATCGATCGCCGCTGCCATGGCTCGATGCGCCGCGATGGCGACCGGACTGTCAGTGTAGACCGACGCAGCGACCGCGGTCTTGGCTGTGTGCGGCTCCTGAAAGTTCAGCGATTGCTGCAACTGCGCGGGCGTGGCCGAAGGTTCCCTGCGGGTGCGAGGACGTTTCGGGGCGGGCGCGGAGATCGCTGTATCCGCTCGCCGAGGCGCGGCCTCCACCGGTCCGAACAGGTTCGCTTGAAATCCAGGACCGGACGGACGCTCTACTCTCCGCGGCGCCTCGGGCACCAGTTGAGGACGGGGCGGCGTTGGCGTGGGCGCCGGCATCTCCACGGTTTCCAGGTTCGGAACGGCAG
>DASQDN010000239.1:0-11356 GCA_035634155.1 Bryobacteraceae bacterium
GTCTTCTGCTGCTCGGGTGACAAGTTGCACGGGTCGTTCATCGGCAAAGGACGCGTCGATCGTCCATACCCGGTCATGTCCATCGAGAACACGTCAAAACCTTCACGAGCCAGAAACGCCATCCAGCTATAGTCCTGGTAAGGAGCGTCAAACGCGACCTCAGCCGGCGTGCCCGCTCCATGCACGAAAAGCACAACGCGGTCGGATGTGGGAGGGCGCCGCAACACACTGCCTAAAGTCACTTCGCGGACGTAGATCTGCGTCACCTGCCCCAATACCGCCGGAGCCGTGGATCGAACCGGAACATAATGGTCGACGCGCAGCAGCTTCTGCCCATCCTCCGCGAAAGCAATCGCGGCCAACGCAAACAATCCAAATCGCATAAGCGTCCATAATACCCGCATGAAAAATCTCCTGCGTATGGCGTGTTCAGGCGACCTGCCTGGGCATTCTTGATTAGAATCCAAATACAGAAATCGGTGTCAAAAAACATTTGATTCGATCCCATTTCATTTAACTGTTGACATGATGCGGCGCCTGCCCTAAATTCATTAAATCGGCGTTCACCACGCCGGGTTGGGGGGCTTGTGTTCAATACGAAATCCAATAGAATCCTGGCTATTCTCACTGTTTGTTTTGCATTCGCCTCGAATTCTTTAGCGCAAACCGCCACCGGGCGCATCGGCGGTACCGTTAACGACGCGCAAGGCGCCGCTGTTCCCGGAGCAACCATCACCGTCACCGGGACCGGCACCGGCCTTTCCAGAACCGCCACAACAGACTCGGAAGGCAAGTTCATCGTGGAGCGCCTCCCCATCGGCGCCTACGACGTCTCCGCCGAGCACGCCGGCTTCAGCAAGCTGAAAGTCCCGAACCAGCGCGTGGAGATCGACCGCACAACCTTCATCCCGCTTCAACTGGAAGTCGGGCAGGTCAACGAGATCGTCACCGTGGACTCCGCCGCGACCGGCGTCGAAGTCATGAACGCCACCATCGGCTACACCGTCACCAGCCATTCCATCGAACAGATCCCGTTGAATGGCCGGAACGTTCTCAACCTGGCCTTGCTGCAGCCTGGAGTCACGGAATCGCGGCCCAACTCGAGCGCCGCGGGAACCTTCAGCATCTCCGGGAATCGCACTGACTCGGTCACCTATCTCCTCGACGGTGGCCTCAACAACGACCTGCTTTCCAACGGCGTCGTCTACAACCCCAACCCCGAAGTCGTTCAGGAATTCCGCATCCTCTCCAATAACTATTCGGCCGAGTATGGCCGAAATGCCGGCGGTATCGTTAGCGTAGTCACCAAGTCCGGAACAAACGAGTTCCACGGCAGCGCCTACGATTTCGTGCGCAACGAAGCCCTGAATGCAAATCGCTTCTTCGATAACAAGCTGGGCCGGTCAAAGCCGATACTCAAGCGCCACCAGTTCGGCGGCCACGTCAGCGGCCCCGTCGTGCGCGACAAAGTGTTCTTCCTGTTCGGCTATCAGGGTCAACTTCAGAACGAGCTTTCCACCGGACGTGTCGTGCCGGCATTCACTCCCGCCCAACTTACCGGCAACTTCTCGCAGTCCGGACCTGGCGGCGGGCCCGATCCCGATGTCGCTGCATTCCTGAGCAAGCATCCATACTTCCAGCCGAATCCCGACTTGGCCGCACGCGCGATCATCGATCCTTCGCGCATCAATACGATCGCCAGGAACTACATCGCGGCCGGCATCATTCCTACTTCTCCCACCGGCGAGCAGTTCCCTCGCGGCGCATCGAATGACGATCGCCAGGAATACACCGGCAAGGCCGACTGGATGGTCACCCAAGCGGATCGCTTATACGTGACCCTTGGTCGCAACAAGCGTGAACTTCTCGCGCCCGTGCCGTATACCAGCAGTCCGAATGGGTTCCCGTACCAGACCGATCGAATTCAATACTTCGGCACGTTGAACCACACCCGCACCTTCTCGCCCACAGTAGTCAACGAAGCGCGCTTCACTGCCCAGCGTTCCAACACCCTCCAATTCAAACCGGGCGCCGAGTGGCCCACCGGAGCGGACCTCGGCCTGGCCACCATCTCCGATCGGCCAAGCGGGCCTCCGTTCCTCAGCTTTGCTTCCGGCGTCGACGTGGGCTTCAGCTTAAACGGCCCTTCGGACCTCATCGCTAACACCTACCAGTTCAACGACACCATATCCTGGATCAAAGGCAGGCACAACCTGCGCGCCGGGTTCAACTGGTCTACGTATCAACAAAACATGGTCTTCGACTTTTATGTCAACGGTCTGTTTAACTTCGGCGGTCCCGATGGCATCGGCTCCGGCAACGACTTTGCCGATTTCCTCTTCGGTCTCCCCGACTGGTATTCGCAGTCGCCTTCAGCCGCTTCCAACATCCGAAGCCAGATGTGGAGCGGATTCATCCAGGACGAGTGGCGCATCCACCCGCGCCTTACCCTCAGCCTCGGTCTTCGCTACGACTACAGCGAGCCGAAGTACGACACGCAAGGCCGATCGTTCTCGCTCCGATACGGCGCGCAATCGCAGCGCTTTACGAACGCGCCCGTTGGCTTAGTATTCCCCGGCGACGAGGGCGCCCCGCGCGGCTCCAATCATCCCGACAAGAACGATTTCAGCCCGCGCATTGGCATCGCTTTCGATCCCACCGGCAAAGGCCGCACCAGCATCCGCGCCGGATTCGGCATGTTCTACGACATCCTCAAAGCCGAAGACAACTTCCAGTTCAACGGCCAGGCGCCCTTCTACGGCTACACCGACATCTTCCCGAATCCTCCGGCGTCCATCACCTCGGAACTCAGCCTGTTTCGCGAGCCATTCGGCTATACGGGTACACCACACCCGTTCCCGTCGCGGCCGCCTGCATCGGACGTCAGCTTTGATCCATATCTGCCTTTCGGTGGCACTACCGTCTACTTCGTCAATCCGAATCTTCGGACGCCGTATTACTACCAGTACAACCTGAGCATCCAGCACGAGGTTTTCACCAACACAACAGCCGAGGTCAATTACGTTGGCTGGAACGGCTTCGGTCTGACGGCGCTTTCCGACACCAACCCGTACGTGGTCGGCACAACCAATCGCATTTGGGACGCGCAGCCCGGGGGCCAGGGCGGCCTCAGCCTCCTTCGTACTTTTGGCAACGTGGGTCGCGCCAATTACAACAGTCTGCAAACCGCGATCACCCGCCGAATGTCCTCCATACCTGGCGTTGGCCAAGCCGAGTTCAAGCTCGCTTATACCTGGGGAAAGACGCTCGACAACACCTCGGGCTTCCGCGAAACCAACAACATGGTTCCCGCTTACAACCGGATGCAGTTCTGGGCGCCGGCCGATTTTGACGTGACGCATCGACTCAGCTTTTACTCGGTTTGGCAGCTTCCCTTCTTCCGAGCCTCGGGGAATAGCTTCTTGAAGGCAGCGTTCGGAGGATGGCAGATGTCTCCCATCGTGACGTGGCACACCGGTTATCCCATCGACGTCAAGGCGGGCATGTCGATCGCAGCCAATCGCCCGGGACCGTCGGGTGCCGGTGACTCCAATCTCGTGCGAGCCGACCTCGTTGGTTCCGGGGTTTCCACCTTCGATCCCAAGGTGGACCAAACCCTGGCCAATCGCACCGGCAACTACTGGTTCGATCCGGCCAATTTCAGCCGCACGCGCCTTACGCCGCTGAACAACGTGAACACGGCCACCTCGCCCGCTCAAGCCACGTACGGAACACTCGGCCGCAACGCATTCCGAGGGCCAGGCTTCTTCAAGGCCGACGTCGCGGTCTCCAAGTGGTTCAACATCATCGGTGAGCGGTTGCAAGCCGAACTCCGCGGCGAGTTCTTCAACGTGTTCAACAACGTGAACTTCCTGCCGCCGAACAGCACCATCACCAGCCCGCAGTTCGGCCAGTTCTCCGACACCGAAGATCCGAGAATTGGTCAGTTGGCGCTGCGCATCCGCTTCTAATCGGGCAACAGGTCGCCGCCGATCCACTGCGCCTCCTCCTACAGGCTCAAGATGAGGCGCAGTGTGCGAGTCTTCCGCGCAATGGACGCGCCCTGATATCAGGAAACTGACGTTCACAATGTCGGCAAACGGCTGAGTCTGGGGAATGTTCGATTAACCTTTGGCTTTCCCGGAGTCCCGAATCAGTCCTCACAACATTCGCAGCATTCTATCGCGAGGCCGGTGCGAAGCCCACACCATCTCGCATGGTTTCTTCCACCATCAAGGTGGCGCCGAAACTGAGGCGGCTGGACCACTCGGCCTCTTTCTCTCGACATCCCGAGCGAATCCGCCCCAATCCATGCTTGTGCGGTGGCGCCGAATCTGGCGTGAGCAGACTTGGCATACACGACGGCGTCCCGCACAACTCAACGCCTTCCTCCGGTTTCTCGCTGTTCGCTAGCAACTAGACCACATTTGAAGTAATAGTTGTGAAGATGTCTAGTAGAATGGCCCGTCGGCTGGCGTACACGTCCAAGGTTGCCGCCCGGGACCACGTCAACTGCATCTAGAAGTCAAGCTCGCCCTAAACTCGGGCCGGTCTCACCGCGGTCATCTACCCGGCTCATGCCCGGCATCCCTGCGGGAAGAAAACCAGGCATCTCTTGTCTAATGGAATGGGCGGTGAGTCTGGCTCATCCGGAGATAAACGCTGACATCTTAGAATCCTGCCGGCAGGGTGACCGGGACGCCTTTCGTGTGGTCTACGAGACCCACAAGGATCGTGTCTACTCCGTTGCGCTTTACTTCTTCCATGGCGATGCCACGGCGGCAGCCGACGTCACACAACAGGTGTTCTTGAAATTGATGACCGACTTTCATCACTTCCGCGGCGACTCGGCCTTTTCCACTTGGCTGTACCGCATCGTCTTTAACACCTGTGTGAACACATCCCGCCGGAACAAATCACGCGCAATCAAGGATGAGCCGAGGCTCGCCCAAACCCTCGCCTCCACGGACTCGCAGGAAGCCGACCTCGCGCGAAAACAAACCGCGGACTCCGTCCGGACAGCTATATCCGCTTTGCCACCCGTCTTCCGGCTAGCCATCCTCCTCCGCTATTTCGACGACCTCTCCTACGAGGAGATGGCGAAAATCCTGAACTGTTCCGTCGGCACCGTCTCCTCACGCCTCAGCCGCGCTCATCGACTTCTCGCCGCCAAGCTCGCGCCCCTCAAGGCATGGCTTGGGTCAAAGGACTCGCTATGAGATTTCTCAAGTGGCACGCTTCCGATAAGTTGGCTGCTTATCTCGATAACCAACTCTCCGCGCCCGATCGCGTTCGCGTGGAAGCGCACCTGGCGGCCTGCGACCGATGCCGGAAAGAGTTGACACACATCCGCGTCAGCGACGCCGCCATCCATCGGCTTCCACTCGTCAGTGCTCCGGATGGACTCTGGAGCGCGATCGAAGCCGCCGCAGATTCTCACCCCCGCCCTCCTCATCCTGTCCCCGGCGTTCGTCTCACATGGCAATATACAGCCGCCGTGTTTCTCGCAGCTATGCTTGCGAGCGGTTACTGGATCCTGTCGCGACCCAGTCGCCCTGCCTGGGAAGTATCAGCCCTGAACGGAGCGCCTTTAGCTGGCGAGCGCCCGCTTCAAGGATTGGGCTCCCTTTACACCGGCGAATCCATCGAAACCGACAGCGCCTCCCGAGCCCGCATCCGCGTTGCCTCGATCGGGTCGGTCGTCGTTGAACCCGGTACTCTCATTCGCCTCGTCGCGACCGGCGCCTCCGAGCACCGGCTCGCCCTCCGCAGCGGCGCCATCTCCGCTGTCATCTCCGCGCCTCCTCGTATCTTCATAGTCGACACGCCTGCCGCGACCGCCGTCGACCTCGGATGCGAGTACCAGCTGCAATGCGACCGCGACGGCGCCGGCGCCCTCCGCGTGAGATCCGGTTGGGTTGCGCTCGAATGGAAGGGCCGCGAATCCCTCGTGCCCGGAGGCGCATCGTGCCGCATATATCCCGGTCGTGGTCCAGGAACGCCAACGTTTGACGATGCGTCTCCGGATTTCATAGCTGCCGTCAACGCCTTTGATCAGAGCGGTCAGCGCGGCGCGCTCAACCTTATACTTGATCGGGCGCGTACCCGAGACACCCTCACCTTGTGGCACATGCTGTCGCGAGTCAATGCTGCGGACCGCATCGGCGTGTACGAACGCTTGGTCGCCCTTGCTCCTCCGCCGGCCTCCGTTAGTCGCCACCAGGTGCTTGCACTCGACGCCGATACCCTCACCAGGTGGCGCGAAGAGCTCGCCTGGATCTGGTAGCGGGCGACCGCCATACTTCGGGAAGAAAATCGTTGATAGTATCGTCTAACGCTCCATGGCCCGTTCGAACCCAAACATCTCCGCCCGTGTCGCATGCATAGCGCTCCTGTTCGCCGGGGTCGCAGGCGCGCAGGAATTCTCAATCCAGTTCGCCAGCCCTGTTGCCGCCCAAAGCTACCGGATGAAGCAGTCCGCATTCGTCTTCCGCACGCTGGGGTGCGCCGATCCCTCCACTCCTGAAGTGGCGGCCATCGCGGAAGGTTTGGTGAACTATCAACGCCGATCCGTGCCCCTCAAGATCCTGCCCGCGCAGACGCCCAACGTCTATGGCATCTTCCGCGAGTGGCCCTCTGAAGGCGCGTGGGTCGTCAGTCTCAAGGCGAAATGCGGCGCCAAGTCCGCCGGAGCCATCGTCGTCACCGACGAAAAAGGAGGTTTCGCCCGCGAAGCCAGCACCGTCCTGAATCACGCTCCAACCGCAGCTGAAGTGGAAGCGGCGCTGAAATCCGGGAAGAAGACCGCGCCCTGAAGCGACTAACGCCGCAGAAGGAGAACGAAATCGAATGAACAAAATCCTTACCGTCGCGGCTAATCTCGTGGTACTCACCGTAGCAGCAGCCGCCTCTGAGCTAAGCCTTGAGAAACTCACCTCCGCAGAAAAGCGACAAGTTGTTGTCCACGAATGGGGCACATTCACATCCGTGGCCAACGAAACCGGCGATTCGGCGCGTTGGGCCGCGCTCTCCGGACCCGCCGACCTACCTTGCTTCGTGGCCAGACTCGGATCCGGCGATTACAAGGATCGCGCCATCGGAAAAGTACGGATGGAGACGCCGGTTCTGTACTTCTACTCGAAAGCGCCCGTCACCCTCTCTGTAAACGTTGCCTTCCCCGAAGGCTGGATCACCGAGTGGTATCCGAACGCGACCCGCGTCACTCCTGCATCCATCAGTGGCATTCCACCCGAGCATTACAGCAATGGCGAAATCCGTTGGGATCAGGTGCACGTCTCTCCCGGAGCTTCCCCGAAACTCCCGGTCAGCCAGGCAGCGAGTCACTACTTCGCCGCTCGCGAAACCGATGCCGCGCCCATACGCGTCGGCTCCCAGTGGGAGAAACTGATCTTCTACCGAGGTGTCGCCGATTTCTCCGTTCCCCTGCGCCCGGTCATCTCTCCGCAAGGCGCAGTCAGAATCACAAACGCGGGACCGCAGCCGATCCCCCTCGCAATGCTGTTCGAGAACCGCGCCGGTAAGATCGGCTTCCGATTGATCACCGGCTTAACCACCGATGCGCAAATGGAATCCCCTGAACTCACCGGCAGCCTCGCCGAAATACGTTCACGTCTTGAAGCGCATCTCGTCGAATTCGGCCTTTATCCCAAGGAAGCAGCCGCTATGGTCGAAACCTGGCGCGACTCGTGGTTCGAAGAAGGCATGCGCCTCTTCTACATCGCGCCGCGCGAAATGGTGGATCGCGTTTTGCCCCTCCAAGTCCAGCCTGCGCCCTCAACAACAGTGCGAGTGTTCGTTGGGCGCATTGAAATCCTCTCGCCTGCCATGCGCCGGCGCATCGACTCCTTAGCGGCGGCCAACGATCTAAAGGGACTGCAACAGATCGGCCGTTTCCTGGGGCCATTCACCACACAGATGGAGCGTACCGATGGAAGCCGTCAGCGCCCTTCCGCCATACAGTCCGTTTTCGATCGAACGCGTCCCTTCGGCGCCGCCGCCTGCGTCAACTGAACGCGGTCGATGACCCCAGCGCAGCGCCGCCCGGCAGAAGCGGCGCTGCACTTCCAGGCAACCGATACATGCGGCAGATACAAGGAGTATCGTTGGTATTGCATCCATAAACACACTAAACCCTTCCTTTCACCTCAAGACCGGCAGTGAATCCTGCGGAACCGATCCCCGTACCAGCGCGTTTGAAGATAAACTGGTTTCCCTGGAGATTCAATGCCCCAAAAGTCTTGTTGTGTAGCGCTCCTTTTGTTCGCCACTGGGCTCCTCGCACAGCCCCCCGTTCCGCCAGTGAAGTTCACTGACACGCGTCTGGAGAACGGCCTTCGAGTAATCATCGCGGAAGATCACTACGCTCCGGTCTACGCGATCTCTGTCAGCTATGGTGTCGGCTCCAAGGATGAGCGCAAAGGTCGCACCGGCTTCGCGCATCTGTTCGAACACATGATGTTCAAAGGCTCGGAAAAGGTCGGTCCCGGCGAGCACTTCTTTCTCACGTTCAACTATGGCGGTTCCATGAATGGGACCACCGATGCCGACCGCACACTCTATTTCGAAATCCTGCCGAAGAACCAGCTCGATCTCGGCCTGTTCCTTGAGGCCGATCGCATGCGCTCGCTCGCGATCACCAAGGAAAACCTGGAAAATCAGCGGCAGGCTGTGAAAGAAGAGCGCCGCATGGGCTTGGACAACCAGCCATATGGCAGAACTTTTGAACGCGCGGACGAGTTGATCTACGACAACTTCGCTTACAAGCACTCCGTTATTGGTTCCATGGAGGATCTGGATGCGGCCACGGTCGACGACGTCAAGGAATTCTTCCGCATCTACTATGCGCCCAATAACGCTGTCCTCGCTTTGGTTGGAGACCTCGATACCAAGGAAACACTCGCCAAGGTGAAGCAATACTTCGGCAGCATTCCACGCCAGGAACAGCCGAAGCCCGTTGATCTAACCGAGCCGCCGTCCAAAGCCGAACGCCGCGAAAAGCTCGACGATAAACTCGCGCGAGCGCCTTTGCTCCTGATGGCCTACAGAATTCCGCCGGCCAAAAGCGACGACACTGCCGCGCTGCTGGGACTGGCCAACCTTTTCGGCGGTGGTCCGAGTTCACGCTTGTATCAAAAGCTCGTCAAAGAGAAAGAAGTGTGCGCCCAGGTGTTTGCCAACACCGCTACGCGCATCGGAACCGGCCAGTTTCGAATCATGTGCTTGGTTCGTCCCGGCAAGACCCTGGAGGAGGCCGAAGCGCTCATCTCCGAAGAGGTAGCCAAGCTCCATTCGGCGCCGGTTTCCGAGGCGGAACTCAAACGGATGCATACCAGCGTTCGCCGGACTCATATCGGGATTCGCACCAGCGTGCTCACGCGTGCGAACTGGCTGGCGGATACGGCGGTCATGCACAACGATCCAAACATGATTAACAGCAACCTCGAAAAGGCGCTAGCGGTCACCGCGGCCGACATCCAGAGAGTTGCCAAGGCGCATCTGCGCACCGACAACCGGATAGTGCTGCACACGTCCCCGGCCCAGGGTGGGCCGCAGCTTGCAGGACCGCCTCCGGCGCCTGGCGCAAAGCCGCCTGCAACCCAGCCCAAGCCCGCCGCCCAGTAGATTCGGAGAATTTCATGACTCGCCACATATTAACGATCTGCGTACTTTCTGTCGCTTCCTTGTCGGCGCAGGCGCCGCAAGGCCAGCAGCAGCCATCCGATTTCAAAGGCGTTGTTAGAAAAAACCTCGCGCCGATTTCGAACGAAATCCTGCGCGTCAAGTTTCCAAAACCGACCGAGACCAAGCTCAAAAATGGGATGACGCTTCTGGTGATTGAAGATCACCGGTCACCCACCATCTCCGTCGAGATTGCGATGCCGTTCTCCGGCTTGAATGAGCCGATGGAAAGCTATGGCCTGAGCAGCGCCACCGCTGAAATGCTCACTCTGGGTACCAAAACGCTCAATGCGCGCGAGATTGCCGAAAAACTCGCTGACCTCGGCGCTTCTATGGGCGCAAGTACAGGCGAACGGTACAGCTATATCCGCTTTTCCGGTCTCACTGAAAATCTGGATCCTCTCATCGCTCTATTGCAGGACGTGTTGCTCAACCCGTCCTTTCCGCAGGACGAACTCGATAAGTGGAAGGCGCGCATGCTGGCTAATCTGAAGGTGGCGCGAAGCCAACCCCAGTTCCTGGCTGCCGAGCGCTTCCAGGCCGTTCTGTATCCAAGCGATATTCGCGCCATGATCGCGCCCACCCCGGAGTCCATCGCTAAGATCACCCGCGAAGCGGTGGTGGAATTCTACAACAAGAATTTCCGTCCCGACGGCGGGCTGGTCGCCGTATCGGGCGACACTTCGGCCAAGCAGATCGCCGCCAAACTCGACTCAATCCTCGGCGAGTGGAAAGGGGCGCCGCCCAAACAGCCCGACCTGCCGATGCGAGAAGCGATCGCGGAGAAAAAGATCTATCTGATCCATCGGCCGAATTCTGTGCAGACCATCTTCAACATCGGCAACCGCGCCATTGACCGCCGCAGTCCCGATTACATCCCCGCCATGGTGATGAATCGTGTGCTTGGCCAGGGACCCGCGGCCCGGCTCTTCCGCAATATTCGCGAGGACAAGGGCTACACGTACGGCATCGGGAGCAATTTCTCTGCGAGCCATTTCCGAAACCACTTTCAACTCGACACCTCGGTCCGCACGGAAGTAACCGGTCCGGCGCTCGAAGAAATCCTGAAGGAGTTCCGCGACATTCGCGATCGCGGCGTGCCTGCCGAGGAACTCGATCTTGCCAAACGCGCCCTGGTCGCGAGCTTCGCTCTCGGAACGGAGAGCCCGGCAATGGCCATTCGCAACGCCCTCACCATTCGGGAATATGGCTTCCCGGCCGACTACTGGGACACCTACCCGGAGAAGGTCATGAAAGTCACCACGGAAGACGTGCAGCGTGTCGCAAAGAAGTATGTGCCCATGGATAATCTGCAGATCATCGCCGTGGGCGACGCCGCCAAGATCCGCGAAACGCTGGCTAAATTCGGTCCCGTTGAAGAGTGGGATGCCGAAGGCCAGAAAGTAAAGTAACGTAGCTCGCGCGCGGCGTAGGTCTGCAACGCAGGACCCGCCGCGCGCACCTAACGCGTCCCACCCTTCGGAAAGGCGTTCGCGCATTATCTGCCCAGATCCCGGCAACATGCGAAACCAGCACCCATAAACGCGGCATATCGACTGCTACCGTGAAATCGAGAAAGATTTATGGAGCAGTTGCGACCGAAAATCACCGAATGGATTCCCACCGCTTACAAAGCGCCCCGCGTCGACAGGGATCC
>DASQDN010000240.1:0-3930 GCA_035634155.1 Bryobacteraceae bacterium
CCGCCGTCTGGTCCGGCTCCACACCCGAATATCCCCACGACCCTTCCGGCGCCTGCTGCCCCGGCATGATATACGAGATCCCGCCAAACTCACTCAACAACACCGGCGTGCCATTGTACGCATATCCGGGAACCAGCGCCAGCCGAGCATTGTCCGGCACCTTCGCCCCCGGCTTGCCAAGGTCTTTATACTTCTCCCGCAGCATCTCCCCCGTGCGCGCGTAATCATGGATCGCGAACAGGTCCGTCATGTCGGTATGCTCCCAGCCATCGTTGTCGATCACCGGCCGGGTCGCATCCAGCGACTTCGTCAACGTGTACATCGCCTTCAAATGCTGCTGCTGCCGACCGTCGAGCAGGTTCGGCGTCCCCCAACTCTCATTGATCGGCGCCCACATCACAATCGAGGGATGATTGTAGTCGCGCTCCA
Source organism: Bryobacteraceae bacterium (assembly GCA_035634155.1). GTDB lineage: Bacteria > Acidobacteriota > Terriglobia > Bryobacterales > Bryobacteraceae > DASQDN01. The sequence goes on from DASQDN010000240.1 coordinate 430, forward strand.
CTGCTTCAGTCCATTCCCGCGTGAAACGCTGCACGTAACCCTCATCGAACAGATAAGCGTTGGCCATCTCGCTCGACACCATCAGCCCCATCTTGTCCGCCCAATACAGAAAGCGAGGGTCCTCCAACTTCTGGTGCTTGCGAGCCCCGTTGAAGCCCATCGCTTTCGTCATCTTGATGTCGTATTGAATCGCTTCATCGGTCGGAGGCGTCAGCGTGCTCTCCGGCCAATACCCCTGGTCGAGCACCATCTTGATGTACACCGGCCGGCCATTCAAGGTCATTCGATTTCCCTGCACGCCCACCGACCGGAATCCGAAATACGACTGTACCCGATCCAGCACCTGTCCGCCGCGACGCAGTTCAAACGTCACATCGTATAGATTGGGTGACCCCGGCGACCATAGACGCGGGCTCCGCACAAACGCCGCGGCCGTTGCGCGAGGACCCTCCGGAGTGCCCATGGCCGAAGCGATAGCGCGATTCTCGTTCTTCACCACCGCGTGAAACTCCACGTCCGGCGCGGTTCGCGTAATCACAGCCTCGAAGCGAACGTCCCCCTCCACCGATGGGGTCACACGCACGCGGTCCAGGTAACTGTCTCCGGTAGCCTCCAGCCACACCGGCTGCCAGATGCCCGTCGTGCGCGTGTAGAAGATGCCGCGCGATTTCGGCTCCCAGTACTGCTTGCCGCGAGGAACATACCGGTCCGTCGGAGGATCTTCGGCCCGCACCACAAGCACGTTCCCTGAACCCGGCTTCAACGCCGCGGTGATGTCGAATCGAAAAGGAACGTTCCCGCCTTCATGCTCGCCCAGCCGGCGGCCATTTAGCCATACCTGCGCGCGATAATCCACTGCTCCGAAGTGGAGCAGCACGCGCCGCCCGTTCCAGCCGGCAGGAACACCGATCGTGCGGCGATACCAGACCACCGGATGAAAGCTGGTATCTCCGATCCCGCTCAGCTTCGTCTCAGGCGCAAAGGGAACGTTGATGGCGCGCGGGAACTTCCTCGTGCCCGCGGCCCAGTCCTCCGTCAGGCCAACGTCCTTGTCGTCGTATTCAAACTCCCAACGACCATTCAACGTCTGCCACTGCTCACGCTGGAATTGAGGCTGCGGGTACTCGGGGCGAGGTACTTCCTGGGCCAACGCGACCAGCGTCGTAGCGGCCCATATAACAACAAGGCGGCTCATCTTCACCTCATCAACACGTCAAGCTTAACAAAGCGTCCCGCATCAAAAGCAGAACTTCAACGCAACTTGCATCACGCGAGCCTGTACCGAATTACGCGAAGCCGAGCCGAAGGTGTAAAAATCGGGGCGGTATCGATCGACCAGGTCCGTGTAACCACCCATTGGGCTTAACACTTGCCCTTGCGGCAAACCCACATCGGGCGAGCCCGCCAGCCCCGCCGGATTCCGCGTCAGGATAGCGTCCCAAACCTGAGGTGTCAGATTTGCGTAGCGATTCGGCTGCCCGGCAGATTCTGGTTCAACCCGTTGAACAAGCTTGTCTGAAATCCCGAGAAGCCATAGTTGCTTGCATTCAGAACGTTGAACATCTCCACTCGGAACTGCAGGTACCGGCTGCGCTTTTTGGAACAGATAGATGCTCTTGAAAATGCTCGCATCGAAGGTCTTGATCCAGGGCATCTGCACCTGGCTGTAATGCCGCCCGCATTTCCGAACGTTCCCGGCGCAGGGATGGTGAACGCTCGCGGATTCAGGTACGGCGTTGTCGTCGCATTCTCCGGCGTCCAGTCCCGATTCTGCAACGGCTGTCCCGCGATCACATCCGGACGTAGATTCGCGCTGAAGGAATTTGCCGCAAAGCCGAGTTGATTGCTGTTCCCGAGATCGGTAAACACCCGGGGGCGGTGTCAGATAACGCGATCGGCCGCCATAGCCCGCGAATTCGAAGACCGGAGCAGGCTGGTTGTTGGCAGATGGGTTTGGCTCCATGCGGTCGAAAGTCAACGGCCCTTGCCGTTGAACTTCTCCCAGCACGGCGATTGGTACTGGTGACGGAGCCCTATGTTTATCGTCAGATTCGGGCGCGCCTTCCAGTCATTCTGAATGTAACTGCCAGGTTCCACCACCGGTAGTAGTAGGGCCGCGACGTTCTCATACGCGAATAGCCACTTGGGGCCCCCATTATGATAAAAATCCGCAATCCCGAACCCCAGCAGGTTCGGGAACCCCGCGCCGCGCCGCCTATATTCAGGTACTCGCTCGATCCATCGGTCGTCAGGAACTGCGAAGGAAAGTTACGTGCAAAGTTGGCGTAACATAGCCAGTGCGAAACTCATTCACCAGGGTGGGAGTTAAGATGCTGGTCGCGGAGATAAAACATGGAGTCGGTCCCGACGTCGCGTATATGCACCTTTGCGTTGACAACGGCAGCGCCGCTCGTATCAAGAACCGAACCCCGAATACCCACCGAAATTCGACTGGGCAAGAGACGGTGTGGCCGCGAGAAGTAGGCACACAGCGGTTGATAGCAGACGAGGCGGATGAAAGCGACCCAGTCTGCTCAATTGTGCCTCAAAGTAAGGCGCGAGGGAAGCGCCAAAGTGCAGCCAGATCGCTTAGCCCGCCCAGATAAACGTTAATCGAAGCGGTGGCTTGCGCGGGAAGTTAAAAGTCCAGCTTAAGAGCGAACTGCACAACACGAGCCGATTCTCCAGTTTGGATAATCGCCTGCGTGCTTGCCGGCGCCACCGTCGAGCAGCAGCTTTGTCCGAACAAGGTGGAGTTGATGGCGGTGGAACTCGACGATGCGTCGCGAGGGTTGTCGAAGTTGGCGTGATTGAACACGTTGAACGCCTCGGTGCGGAACTGCACTGTCACTCGTTCGGTCACAACAAAGCGCTTCACCACGCTCAGATCCGTATTCCAATATCCGGGAGCCGTGAAGATGTTGCGGCCCGCGCCGTTCGACCCCGGCTCCGGAGTCGTGAAGCAGTTCGTCGTCACGGCCGTGCTGCAAACTGCATCCGGCCCGAACACCACCGGCCCCAGCACACCGGCCTTCTCCTGCAGCCGCACCTCGGGCGCTTCACCGACAATGGCCGCGCGTGATTCGTGGGAGTTGTTAGAAGTGCGTACGCCGCTGCGCACACTGAACGGCTCGCCTGACATCGCCGTGTAGATGCCGTTCAAACTCCATCCACCCAGCACGGCTTTCGTAAACCCGCTGCCCCTACGTCCGAATGGCAGATCGTAAACGAAGTTGCTCGTGAATACATGCGTGCGATCGAAATCCGAACGGCCGCGTTCGGAGCGCCAGTTTCGAACATCGGTCGGCGTCCGGGCGTTGATCGTGCTTAACCCGCCACCCGAACTCGCCTGCACAGGATCGACCGACTGCGTGTCGATCGACTTGCCGAATGTATACGCTACGCCGAACAAAAGCCCATCGCTGAAGCGCTTGCGCATCCGTGTCTGCAGGCTGTGATAGTACGAGTCCCCGCCCGCATCGATGTATGTGATCTGGCCGA
>DASQDN010000241.1:0-8204 GCA_035634155.1 Bryobacteraceae bacterium
AGCATCCACAAACAATACGGCAAGCAATTGGTTTTTGTCGACGCGTCTTTCCAGTTGAACCCTGGCGAGAAGGTCGGCCTGGTTGGACCCAACGGCGCCGGCAAAACCACCCTCTTCCGCATGATCATCGGCGAAGAATCGCCCGATGAAGGCGAAGTCACGGTTCCGAAACGCCTCACCATCGGCTACTTCCGCCAGGATGTCGAGGAGATGCGGGGCCGATCCGTCATCGACGAAGCCATCGCAGGCAGTGGTCGCGTGGGCGACCTGCACCACGAACTCGAAGCTCTTCAGAAGTTGCTCGAAGATCCCGACCAGGTTGACAATATGGACAAGATCCTGGCCCGCTTCGGCGATGTCCAGGAGGAATACGATCACCTCGGCGGATACACTCTCGAAGCCCAGGCTCGCGAGGTTCTCCACGGCCTGGGTTTTGCAGACGAGCAGATTGACGGGGATGCCGGCGCTCTTTCCGGCGGCTGGAAGATGCGGGTCGCCCTCGCGCGCGTTCTGCTCGGCCGGCCCGACGTCCTCCTGATGGACGAGCCGACGAATCACCTAGACATCGAATCCATCATTTGGCTGGAGCAGTTTCTCAAGCAGTTTGCCGGCGCGCTCTTGATGACCTCGCACGATCGCGAATTCATGAACCGGATCGTCACCAAGATCGCAGAGATCGATGCCGGCGAAATCATCGCCTACTCGGGCAACTACGACTTCTACGAGCGCGAGCGCGCCATCCGCGAGACCAATCAACAAGCCGCCTTCGCCCGTCAGCAAGCCATGCTCGCCAAGGAGCAGCGCTTCATCGAGCGCTTCAAGGCCCACGCCGCCAAAGCCGCGCAGGTGCAGAGCCGGATCAAGGCTCTCGACAAAATCGAAAAGATCGAACTTCCGAAGAAGCGCCAGGTAGTGAAGTTCGATTTTCGCGTCCCGCCGCGATCGGGCGACCAGGTCGCGGTCCTGGAAGATCTTCACAAGAGCTACGGCTCGCGCGTCATCTACGACGGCTTCCATCTCACCATCCGGCGCGGCGAACGATGGGCGGTGATGGGCCGCAACGGAGCGGGTAAGAGCACGCTGCTGAAGATGATCGCGGGCGCCGCCACGCCCGATAAGGGCGCGGTCCGCCTGGGCGCAAGTTTGCACATGGGCTACTTCGCCCAGCAGTCTCTCGACGTCCTCGACCCCAACCTCACAGTCATCGACCAGTTGCAGAAGGATTTCCCCCAGGACGGCCTCGGCGCGCTCCGCACCCTCGCCGGCGCCTTCCAGTTCTCCGGTGACGATGTTGACAAGTCCATCCGAGCCCTGTCGGGTGGCGAGAAATCCAGACTCGCGATGGCTCGCATGCTGTACAACCCGCCCAACTTCCTGGTGCTCGACGAGCCCACCAACCACCTCGACGTCGCCACCAAAGAAATGCTGGTCGATGCTCTCCGAGACTTCGAGGGCACAATGATCTTCGTCTCACACGATCGGATGTTCCTGCGCGGGCTCGGCTCACGCGTGTTGGAGCTTGGAGGAGAGAGCGGAACCGACAGAAACCCTGTCGTCTACCCCGGCTCCTACACCGAGTACGTGCAGAAAATGGGACACGAAGCGCCAGGGATATACTGCTGATCGCATGTTAGTCTCCCGTCGCAACCTCTTGCTTGGCGCTCCCTTGGCCGCGTTGCACGCACAAAAGCGACCCTGGCAGATCTTAGAAGTCCGGCGCTTCAAGGCCCTGGAAGCTAACCAAGCCGTCGCCGCGGACGCCCGTCACTTCTACGCGATCGGCAATCACATCATCGGCCAGTACGACAAGAAGACAGGAAAGCGGATTGCAGGTTGGGAATGCGAGAAAGGCAAACCGCTCATCCACCTGAACAGCGGTGTGGTACACGAGAGCATCCTGTATTGCGCCCACTCAAATTACCCTGAAGTTCCTATGGTCAGTTCCATCGAGATGTGGGATACGCGGACCATGCGGCATTCCGGCACACACAGCTACGGCATCGACACCGGCTCACTCACCTGGATCGATTTCGCCGAGCGGCGGCGCTTTGTCACTTTCGGTCATTACGCCGGTCGCGCAGGCGAGCCGAATCGTGACCCGCGCTGGACCAGCTTGCTGGAATGCGATGCGGACTGGCGCCGCTTGCGCAGTTGGGTATATCCGCCGGAGGTCGTCTCCAAACTGGGAGACTTTACCATCTCGGGCGGAACGTTCGGTCCCAACGGCCAACTTTTCTGCACCGGTCACGATCACCGCGAAGTCTATGTCCTTAGGTTTCCGGCCGGCGGTTCGGTGCTCGAACTCGAAGCTGTCGTCCCGTCTCCTAACGCCGGTCAGGGCATCGCCTTCGACCGGTCCGAGCCTTGGACGCTTTACACAATCGATCGTCAATCGCGCGAGATAGTCGTCACCAACGTTCGTCAAGCGTGACTAGGAAACATCCTAGCGATGTGGCAAACCGCCGCCTAAATGTGCTTATCTAAAAGGAACGTTCTGCGAGGAAGGGAATTTTCAACGCAGCATGCTTGACGGGACTTCCGGAGGCGCCACGCCCCCGCCTTCTTACGAACTTACCCCGGATGAGGTCCAGGAAGAACTCGCGCGCATACTAGGCAGCGAATCTTTTCAGAAATCTCCACAGTTAAGCCGCTTTTTGCGCTTTTGCGTGGAGGAGACGCTCGCCGGCCAGCAGGACTGCTTGAAGGAACAGGTTCTGGGCACCGACGTGTTCCGACGGCCTGCGCCATTCGACCCCCGACTCGACCCCATCGTACGCGTCGAGGCGCGGCGTTTGCGCTCGAAACTCGACCAGTATTACACCGGTGAAGGCGCCGCCGATCCGGTCATGATTTCTTTCCAGCGCGGGGATTACACGCCGCGCTTTTTCCGGGCAACCGTATCCGACCGCCCGGCGCCGGCCGCCCGTTCGGCCCGGATTTTGGTGGTCGAAGACGAGCGCCTGGTCGCTCGTGACTTGGAGCACCGGCTCACCAACCTCGGTTATGAAGTCGTGGGTACTGCCCCGTCTGGTGAAGCTGCTCTTCAGTTGGTCGAGCAGTCCAAACCGGATATGGTGTTGATGGATATCGTGCTCGCGGGCGGAATGCGCGGCACCGAAGTCGCACGCCGTATTTGGAGCGGTTGGCGAATCCCGGTGGTCTATCTCACCGCCTTTAGCGACGCGCTGATCCTGGAAGACGTGAAGGGGTCGGAGCCGTACGGCTACGTGCTGAAGCCCTTCGATTCCAAGCAACTTCACGCAGTTCTGCAACTCGCGTTGAGCCGCCGGGATCGGGAATCCGCGGACGCGTCCGTAAACCGTGAACTGAATCGCAATGAAGGGCTGCTTGCCGCGCTTTTGAATGCCCGCATTCTGCCGTGGGACTGGGTCGTTACCGACTATACTCGCCCGTGGCCTGAATCGTTGGAGGTTCCTTCCCACTCCAGCGTCGCGCCCGGAGGAATCTCGCCCGCGGCGTACCTCGATAGAATCGAGCCCGAGGATCGCGACGCGGTGCAGTCGGCATTCACCGACGCAATCGGAAATGGGGGGCGCCTGGAGATCACGTATCGCCGCAAAGGCGACACCGGCCAAATAGAATGGGCGGTCGCGATAGGCGCCGTCGCTGCGGACATGTCGGGTCGCCGGCGCTGCAGCGGCCTGGAGGTCGGCGCCTCATCGGCCATACGCCACCGGCAATTTCCTAGGGCCTCCGAGATGGAGCAATTAGTCGATGCGGCCGGCTCCGATCTCGAAGCGATGCAAACGTTGATCAAGGACCTGATGACCTACACAGCGCTCTCGGCTCATCAACACACGCCCGTCGAACCCCTGGATCTGAATGAGCCGCTTGACCTCGCTATGGAGAAGCTCTTCACAGCCATTGTGGAAGCCGGCGCGCAGATCACTCGCACCTCCCTTCCTCACGCTCTGGTCGATAAGAATCACGCCGCCCAGTTGTTTGGAGGTCTGATCTCAAACGCGATCCACTCCCGTCGCGAAGACATCACACCGGAGATCGCCATCTCCGCTACGCCATGCAGCGGCCAATGGCGCATTTCCATACGTGACAACGGCGTGGGTCTAGACCCGGAATCGTCCGACCAGATTTTTCAACCTTTCAAGCCCCTGTCTACAAACGTAACCCCAGGCGCCGGCCTGGGGCTCGCGATCTGCCGTCGAATCGTCGAGATCTACGGCGGACGCATCTGGGTGGAATCGCAGCCGGGCCAAGGATCAACCTTCCACTTCACCTTGCCCAGTGCCGAATCGCAATCCAGCTAAGGCTTCTTCGATTCCGCCTGGGCTTCCTTCCAGCCTTCCTTCATCTCTTTACCGGCCTGCTTCAATCCGGACCCGAGCTTCTGTGCCGCGTCCTTAGTCTCCACGGCGACCTCATGTGCCACCTTGCCCGTCGTTTTGGCTACCGACTTCGAGCCCTCTTTTATCTCCCGACCCGCCTCGTTCGTCTCCCGGCCTACTTCGCGAGCGCCGGAATTCACTTCCTGCTGCGTGCACGCGCTGAGTCCAAGTGCCGCCGCCGTGATCATCGCAATTTTCCAGTTCCGCATAAGTTCTCCCATGAGTGGGACGCGTACCGGATGGCCCGTGTTTCCCCGCCGCCCTCAACCCTGCTTGAGCAACGCTGTAACCGCCTCGTGCCACGCTGTAAAGCTAACGAACCGCTCGCCCCGCCGAGTCAACTCTTCAGCCAGGAACCCGCGCGCGAACCGACGATCGGGCTCCACAAGCAATGCCGGCTTCACGTCTGGGGGTCCATCTCCGGCAAACGCGACCCGCTCATACCGCGTAAGCGCATCCTCTACCACGGCCGACTTGTCTACCCCTACGTCAGGATCGAAGAATTCCGCATGGGTCGCCAACTCCATCACCAAACCTTTGCCGGCCGCTATCTGCCCCGGATTTGAATGGACCGCCGCACGAACTCCCGAGGCCAGGAGAATGCGCTCGATGTACCATGAGCACCCGGCTGACACAATCACCAGATCCCATCCCGCTGCCTGCAACGCGCGCGCAGCTTCGCCGAAGCGCGGATCGGGAGCGGTATCCCGAAGCAGCGCTTCCAACTCGGCCTCATCGGTGGGCGCGTGCGAGAAAAAGCTTTGCATCGCATAGAAGTGAGAGATCCGTCCTTCGCGATAAGCGTCCCAAATGTCCATCGCACCAGGACCCATATACCGTTCCATGATCAGCAGGTAGAAGTCGCGGTCAGTAATGGTGCCGTCGAAGTCCGTAATCAGTACGCCAGGTAGAGAAGCCAACCTTCAGCATAAGGCCGCTAGAATTGAACCCATGGCGCGCACATGAGCAGGACCGAGATCCGTCTCCTCATCCTGCTGATTCTGTCGATCTTCATTAACTACATCGATCGCAGCAATCTCTCCATCGCTGCGCCCGTCCTGCAGCAGGAACTCTCTCTATCCGACCAGGAGCTCGGCTCCCTGCTCGCAGCCTTTTTCTGGACCTACGCCTTCGTCCAACTGTTCGGCATCGCAGGATGGCTCGCCGATCGCTTCCCTGTGGGCTGGGTCTTCGCCGCCGGATTTTTCCTTTGGTCGGCCGCCACCGCTCTGACGGGAGCCGTCACCGGGTTCTCCGCCATCTTTGCAATGCGCCTCATCGTCGGAGCGGGCGAATCGCTGGCTTACCCCTGTTACTCCAAGATCATTGCCAGTGATTTCCCGCAACATCATCGAGGCGTCGCGAATGCCCTGCTCGACGCAGGCTCCAAACTCGGTCCCGCCCTGGGCACGCTGCTCGGCGGGATGTTGTTGGCGCCGCTCGGCTGGCGATGGTTCTTCGTAGGGCTCGGCGTTGGAAGCCTCCTCTGGCTGATCCCATGGTTAAAGTACATGCCCCGAGACCGGGCCGCCGAAGCTGTCGCCTCGCATAAAGGCCCCCACCTGGCCCAGATCCTTTCCAAGCGGTCGGCATGGGGAGCCTTCATCGCTCACTTCTGCGCCAACTACTACTGGTTCTTCCTGCTGACGTGGCTTCCGTCGTATCTGGTTCGCGAGCGCCACTACTCGTTATCCGGAATGGCTGCAATCAACTCCACCGCCTTCCTGCTTATGGCCGCCGCCACGGTGACGGCAGGATGGTGGTCTGACCGCCGAATTTCGAAAGGCGTCTCTCCAACAATTGCGCGTAAAACCATGGTCGCGGGAGGACTCCTCCTGTCCACCATCATCTTGCCCGTAGCCGTGGTGCAGGATGAAACCCTGTCGATGGGTCTGCTCCTCATCGCCTGCATGGGTTTCGGCGTTTACACATCCAATCATTGGGCCATCACGCAAACTTTGGCGGGTCCTCTGGCCGCAGGTCGCTGGACGAGCGTCCAAAACGGCATCGGTAATCTTTCAGGCATTGCAGCCCCATGGCTAACGGGCAAGGTGGTTCAACAGACCGGCTCCTTCTACCTTGCGTTCGTCGTATCCGCTGCGATCGTGTTGATCAGCGCCTTCTGCTGGACGTTCGTCGTCGGCAAAGTGGAGGAAGTTCCGTGGCAGGAGCGTTCCGCTTAACGGCACGAAACAGGCCCATAGTGTCCCGCGCCGTGGAACTGCCCAACCGATAGAATAGGATGTTTAAGCCAACGCAAGCGCCCTAAGCATGAGCGACACCGCCGCCCAGACTGCGCCTCCTTTGTTGCAGGCCACCGCCATCGCGAAATCGTTCGCCGGTGTTCATGCGCTCAGGAACGCCAGCTTCGAACTTCGACGCGGCGAAGTTCACGCGCTAGTGGGCGAGAATGGCGCTGGCAAATCGACGCTTATCAAGGTCTTCACCGGCGCCCTTCTCCCGGACTCCGGAACCATCCACGTAGCAGGCGAGCCCGTTCTCCACAACAGCCCTCGCCACGCGCGAGCTCTCGGCATCGCTGCCATCTATCAGCAACCGTCGCTCTTCCCTCACCTCACCATTGCGGAGAACATCGGCCTCTCGCTGGAGCCTTCGGGCCTGTGGCGCAAAGTGAACTGGCAGCAGCGCGTGAAGTGCGCAACCGACCTGCTCACGCGCAGCGGCTCTTCGATGGAACCCGACCGCATCGTCGAAACCCTCAGCATGCCCGAGCAGCAAGTGGTCGAGATCGCGAAAGCAATCGGGGCCGGCGCCCGCATCCTCATCATGGATGAACCCACCGCCTCGCTCTCCGACCGTGAGGTGGAACGGCTCTTTATCGTGATTCGTCAGCTTCAACAGGACGGCGTCGGCATTATCTATATCTCCCACCGGCTCGACGAGATCAGCCAGATCGCGCACCGCGTCACCGTTCTCCGTGACGGCCAGACGATCGGCACCCGACCGATCGACGGAGTCAGCCGCGAAGAACTCATCCGCATGATGGTTGGCCGCGACATCGCCGCCGTCTTTCCCAAGCGATCGACCACGATGGGCGAAGTAGCGCTAGAGGTACGTAATCTCAAGAGCGAGCAACTCCGCGTCCGCGACGTCTCGCTCTCGGTCCGGCGCGGCGAGATCCTCGGCATTGCCGGACTTGTCGGCTCCGGCCGCACGGAAGTCGCGCAACTGCTCTTCGGGCTCGCTCAACCCGACAGCGGCGAAATCCTGCGAAACGGCTCGCCCGTACATCTGCAAGCGCCTGCCGATGCCATCCGCCACGGCATTGCTTACGTCCCCGAAGATCGCCGCCAGCATGGGGTGATCCTCTCACTCCCGCTCACCGCGAACACGACACTGGCGACACTGCCGTCTGTATCCCGCAACGGACTCATCGACACCGATCAGGAAAGCGCGCTCACACGCACCTACGTCGATCGCCTCCAAGTAAAGACAGCATCCATCCACACCGAAGCAGGCATGCTATCCGGTGGCAACCAGCAAAAGGTCGCCATCGCCCGCTGGCTGGTAGCCGACCCGCAGGTCATCATTCTTGACGAGCCGACACAAGGAGTGGACGTCGGCTCCAAGTCCGAAATCCACAAGCTGATGGTCGATCTCGCCGAACAAGGCCGAGCCATCATCATGATCTCCTCCGAACTCCCCGAGATCCTCGGCATGAGCGACCGTATCGCGGTCATGCACGAAGGCGCCATCGCAGCCATCCTTAAACGAGATGAAGCTACGCAGCAAAACATCCTTTCTCTGGCCCTGGGCCATTCGCTCTCGGAGTCCATCAAGGAATGATCAAGCGTTATAGACGCGAGATCTCCGTTGCCG
>DASQDN010000242.1:0-5943 GCA_035634155.1 Bryobacteraceae bacterium
GATGTGGGAAGTGGCTAAGCGCGATCTCCCGTACGAACGCAAGGTCTCCGCTAAGCAAGAGGGCATTAAGAAATACGAGCAGATGGGTGAGTTCATGAAGTGCGAACTCATCGACGAGAAGGCCGGCGAAACTTTCACCGAATACACGCTGGGTCCGAATTGGATCGACTTCTGCCGCGGTCCCCATGTGCCTTCCACCAAGCGGCTGAAGGCCTTCAAGATCCTGTCCACGTCAGGCGCGTATTGGAAAGGCGACGAGAAGAATCACCGGATGCAGCGCATCTACGGCACTGCGTTCTTCACGCCGAAAGAACAGGACGAATATCTCAAGCGCTTGGAAGAAGCCAAGAAGCGCGATCATCGCAAGCTTGGCCAGGAGTTGGATCTTTTCAGCATTCAAGAACTCGCCGGACCCGGACTCATCTTCTTCCATCCGAAGGGCGGCATCATCCGCAAGACGCTCGAAGACTGGATGCGCGATGAGTACATCAAGCGCGGATACTCGCTTGTCTATACGCCGCACGTCGCGCGCGCCGATCTGTGGAAGACCTCGGGGCACTACGGCTTTTATGCCGAGAACATGTTCAAGCGGATGGAGCTGGACGATGCCGAATACCAGCTCAAGCCGATGAATTGCCCGTTCCACATCCTGATTTATGCGGACCGGCAGCGATCCTATCGCGAGTTGCCGGTACGTTTAGGCGAGCTCGGCACTGTGTATCGGTACGAGCGCTCGGGTGTCATGCACGGACTCCTGCGCGTGCGTGGATTTACGCAGGACGACGCGCATATCTTCTGCACGCCGGAGCAGGCCGAAGACGAGGTCGTCAACTGCATGCAGTTCGCAATTGACACGTTGACCACGTTCGGATTCACCGCGTATGAAGCGGAGCTCTCGACATGGGATGGCGGCGCAAGCGGCAAGTATGACGGCACGCCGGACCAGTGGGAGCTCGCAGAGAACGCGCTCCGCAAGGCTGTTGCGCGACTCGGAATGACAGCGCCCGTGATGGCCGATGAGGCCGCGTTCTACGGGCCCAAGATCGACGTGAAGCTGGTGGACGCGATTGGCCGCAAGTGGCAGCTTTCCACCGTGCAGTTCGACTTCACTCTGCCGCGCCGGTTCGGATTGGAGTATATCGCCGAAGACGGCAAGGCGCATCAGCCGTTGATGGTCCACCGCGCCCTCTTCGGTTCCATCGAGCGCTTCTTCGGCATTCTGATCGAGCACTACGCGGGCGCATTCCCCGTGTGGCTCGCGCCCGTACAGGCTACGGTACTGCCGATCACCGATAAGCAGCTCGAGTACGCCAAGCAGGTGCGTGACCGACTCACGGCGGCCGGAGTTCGCGTGACCCTCGACGATCGCAGCGAAAAGGTGAACCTGAAGATTCGCGATGCGCAGATGCAGAAGGTTCCCTACATGCTCGTTGTCGGCGGACGCGAAGCCGAGCAGGGGATGGTTTCGGTTCGGCACCGCAAGCATGCCGATCTCGGAGTGAAATCGGTGGACGAGTTCATCGCCGACATCCGACAGTTGATCGATTCCAAGACGTCGACGGAGTAGCGTGTGCTGGGCTGGCTGCTGCTCGCGCTGGTTGCTGGCTCGCTCGTTTATTGCCTTCTCGTGATTGTGGCCGCACGCCGATATCTCGCCGTGTGGCCTTCGCCGATGCCAGGGCCTCTTCCGCCGCTCAGCGTGCTGAAGCCGCTGGCCGGGCTTGACCTTGGGCTCGAGTCCAATCTCCGTACGTTCTTCACGCAGGATTATCCGTCGTACGAACTGCTTTTTGCAGTGCGTACCCAGGACGACCCGGCCGTACCCGTCGTCCGACGGCTGCAAGCCGAGTATCCGCACGTGCCATCTCGCCTGTTGCTTGTCGGCGAGCCGCCGTATCCCAACGCCAAGGTCTGGAGCCTCGCGCACATGACCGAAGCGGCTCGCCATGACATCCTCGTGATGTCCGACAGCGACATTCGCGTAGACCCGCAGTTCCTGCAGGTCATCGCAGCCGAATTTCAGGATGCAAAGCTCGGCGTCTCCACCTGCCCTTATCGCGCCGTGCCGGGGCCCAGTCTGTGGTCCCAGCTTGAAGCCCTCGGCATGAACACGGAGTTCCTGTCGGGCGTGGTCGTGGCACGCATGCTGGAAGGCATGCGCTTTGCGCTTGGCCCCACGGCAACTGCGCGGCGCCAGGCACTGAATGACATCGGCGGTTGGGACAAGTTGAAGGACTACCTCGCAGAAGACTTCGTTCTCGGCAATGCAGCCGCAGCCCAGGGCTGGGGCGTAATTCTTTCCTCCTACGTAGTGGAGCACCACATCGGCTCGCAGGCATTTGGCGCCAATGCGCGCCATCGAATACGTTGGTTCCGCAGCACACGACGCTCCCGGCCCGCGGGATATGTTGGTCAGCTCTTCACCAATCCAGTGCCGTTGGCGTTGCTGATGTGGGGCGTGCGCCCGGATTGGTGGCCGGTGATTGCGCTGACTGCCGCCGTCCGTGCGTTCGCGGCGTATGCCACAGCAGGATGGATTCTCCACGACCCGCTGACGGCGCGGCGCTGGTATCTTTTGCCCTTGCAGGACATCCTCAGCTTCGTGTTCTGGATCGCGGGCTTCTTCGGTAAGACCATCCTGTGGCGAGGCCGGCGCTACCTGCTGATGAAAGACGGCACCTTCCGCCTTATTGAGGCTTAAACTCCAACGTGCTGCCGCCGTCCACCTTTTGGAAGGGACGCGGAAAGCTGCGGCCCGTGTAGTATTCGTCCCACTGGTCGCTATAGTGCCGCGAGAAAACCTGTCCAGACTGACCGAGCGTCAGGTTCATCAGCGAGTTGTCCCAATTGGCGGTATCGGCTACAAATCGCATGGATGGGCCCAAGCGCCGAGTTGTCTGCTTCACCGTATGGGACGAACCGCTCATCGGCACGGGACCGATATTGATCCGAAAGTACTCGCCCATAGTCGGAATGTACTTCAGCCAGTCAGCCTGGCCGAACACCGGATGGCGCATTGTGGTCTCCAGCGAGTAGCCGTACCGCCAAGCTTCCGGGTTGCGGCCCTGCAGACGACGGCCCTCTTCAATCGCTTCCAAGAAGCACCGCATCAGCAACTGATCGTAATCGCGGAACCACTGCACGGGCCGCTCGCGTAATAAGCGCTCCACCACAGGCGCCGCCATGGACGACTCCCACAATTCCGACTTGCCGTTCGAAGCTCGATTGCCGACCGCCGTGCGAAGCTTCTGATAGATCAAAGTTGCAATCAGCGGGGCGGACCCGTCGATTTCCATCTGGCCATTCCAATTCCGCAACAGATCGACGCTAACGCGAAGCACGTCATCCTTCGGCTTGCGCTTGTCGTAGGCAGTCACGGTCTGCTGCGCGATGAACTTAGCGAACGACGAGTACACGTCCTTCTGAATCGCAAGCATGTCCTCCGGCTTCAACGAACCAGCCTTTGCAAGCAGGCCGCGGATCTGTCGCTCGCGATGCGCGGGTGCAAACTCCCCGCCTACCTTGTACGGGTAATTCGGCGGAAAGGGATTCTGATTCGCGGTAACAATCACGCCGGACGCCGGGTTGTACGAAGAGGGTAGTTCATCGAACGGAATGAACCCGTCCCACTCGGTCTGGCCACTGTCACCTACCGTCGGCAGATCACCTTCGTGATTGCGCCGGATCGGCAGTAAGCCAATCGCCTGATATCCTATGTTGCCATCCACATCCGCGTACACGATGTTGCTCGAGGGAGCCGACAATCGACGTAGCGCGGTTCGGAAATCATTCCAGTCCCGAGCCATGTTCAACTGCACAAACGGGTACTGAAGCGCGCCGGGTTCGGCCGCAATCCATCGCAGCGCCATCAATCCCATGCCGGGCACAAACGTAACTGGCCCATGGCGAGTAACCCAGGTATCATGCGTTGCATTTTTCGCGCCTCGCACTAGAATCACTTCATGCTCACGCCGAGCTTGCTCCACCGCGCCTTTGTGAGCGTAGCGCCCGGTGTTCACGTCCATCTTTTCCTGGTACCAGTCCTGAACATCGAAGCCGAGATTCGTAATACCCCAGGCGATGCGCTCGTTGTGGCCGATCACGATGCCCGGTAGGCCGGGCACGGTCACTCCTTCCACGTTCAAATCGGGCGCCTGCAGGTGCGCCATGTACCATGTGGCCGGAAACGTGTATTGCAGATGCGGATCGTTCGCCAGGATCGGCTTCCCGGTGGTGCTCCGTTTACCGGAGATGACCCATCCATTCGACCCTGGCGCTTCCTCCGCCCCCGATCGCACAGGAAAGATCTGGTTCACCAGCTCCGTCTCACCGCCCGCGAGCATGCCCGCTTTGGACAACTCAAACTTTCCCGTGGACGTGAGATCGCGGACCATCTGCAGCCCAATGCACAATGTGTCGGCGATGGTCCACGGCCGCGGATCGTAGCGCAACACCGTAAACTCGAGCGGCAAACTGTCCCGGTGCGTCTCAATGTAGTGATTGACGCCGCGCGCATACGCAGCAATATACGCTCGATCGGCAGGTGGTAATGCGCCCGCATGCTGCTCGGCAAGCCTGCGGATGCGCAACCGGCGCGCCTCGCGATCCATGTCAACCGTGCGCGCCCCAATCACTTCAGACAGTTCGCCGGCTGCGGCCCTACGCAGGATGTCCATTTGCCAAAGACGGTCCTGCGCAGTCACGTAGCCTTGTACGAAGAGCGCGTCTTCCACGGTGGCTGCTTTGATGTGCGGTACTCCCAAGTCGTCACGCGTGGCAGTGGCCGGCCGGCTCACCGGAACAGAAACGGCGCCGGATGTTTTCGGCAGCGGCCGAACGGCATACCAGTAGATAAGTGCAATGGCAACAAGGAAAACCAAGCCAATCAGCACGTTAAGATATTTCAGGAGCCGGTTGAGGCGCACTTGGCTTGATTGTATCGAAGCCATTCGCCGCGGCCCATAATACATGGAAAGCCACGCCGTTTACCGGCTACTGCTTGTCGTCTTCATCCTCCTGGTGAACGCGTTCTTCGCCGGCTCGGAGGTTGCGCTTCTGTCAAGCAGGAAGTCGCGCCTGCGTGCTTTAGCTGAAGCGGGCAATGTCGGCGCGCAGTCGGCCATGAGCCTGCTGGAAAATCCCGGGCGGCTCTTATCCGTAGTCCAGGTGGGCGTCACCCTTGCCAGCCTCGGCGTCGGATGGGCAGGCGAGGAGACCATTTCAAAACTGCTCTACAGCCTGTTTGCGCCGTGGGTCACGCCAGCTACTTCCACGATTGTCGAAGGCTTCGCCTTCACCATGTCGTTCCTCATCATGAGTTATGCGCACGTGGTGATTGGCGAGGTGGTCCCGAAGAACCTCGGCATCGAGAAAGCGGATCGCCTGGCTGTGATCGTTGCCCCGGCGCTGCTGATCTTCTACCGTGTCTCGGAGCCGTTTGTCGCCGCCATCGAGAAGTCGGCTGCCGTCCTGAGCCGGCTCATCGGCCTCAGCGGCAAGGAGCATGGCGGCGGCCACTCGGCCGAAGAGCTGCGCTTCATCATTCGTTCCAGCGCCACCGAAGGACATCTGAACGTCTTCGAGCAGCAAGTGCTTCAGCGCGTGCTGGATTTAAGCGAGTACTCGGCGCGTGAAATCATGGTGCCGCGAACGTCCATCGTCAGCGTATCCATCGATGCCACGCTGGACCACGTGCTGAAGCTGTTCCTGGATCACCAATACTCGCGCCTGCCCGTATATGAGAAGGTCGCCGAAAACATCACCGGTATTGTTCATTTCAAGGATCTGATCCGCGTATGGGAAGAGCGGCGTATGGCTCAGGAACGCAAGCGTCCCGTGCGTCCCTTCCGTCTGCGCCGCATCCTCCGTAAGCCTCTTGTGATTCCTGAGACCAAGGCACTCAATCAACTGGTCGACGAGTTTCGGAAGAGCCGCTCGCATATG
>DASQDN010000243.1:0-10717 GCA_035634155.1 Bryobacteraceae bacterium
GTCGCCGTACTCACGTTAGCGCTGGGCATCGGCGCCACGTCCGCCGTTTTCAGCCTGATTGAGGGGGTGCTGCTGTCACCGCCTCCGTACCGGGACCCCAAGCGGCTGGTGCTCGTTGACTCCGCGCGCACCGATAATCGAACGTCACAGAGCCCCCAGGCCTGGGCTCCGCTGCAATGGATGAGCTGGCAGCAGGAGACAAAATCGCTCGAGTCGGTAGCCGCTTATGGCTGGACGTTCAACTTCCTGGTACTGGACGAAGGCAGCGAATCCTTGCAGGGCATGCCCGTGACCAGGAACTACTTCGACGTCATGGGGCTGAAACCGATTATGGGACGTACCTTTTCAGAGTCCGAGGGGCGCCCCGGTTCCGCCCCGGTTGTCATCATTGGTTACGAGTTGTGGCAGCGGAAGTTTCAGGGCGACCCTAACATCATCGGCAAGCCCATGCGCATGAGCCGCACACAAACGCCGCCAATCATCATCGGCGTAATGCCTGCCGGAGTGAGATTTCTGCCGACGCCCATGGCATCGAAGGAACCTAATTACAACGTCAATGCGCGAGTGCAGTACTGGACACCGGCCGTTCCCAGCCCCGAAAGAATGAAGTGGCCCGGATGGAACGTCATCGCACGCTTGCGACCAACGGCCTCGCTGGAACAGGCGCAGACGGAGTTAGCCGTACTCACGAAGCGGGTGGCGGGCCAGGCGCCGGAGTTGGCCGGTGTAACACCTCGGCTGCGGTCTTTACCCGCCCAAATGAATGAGGATGGCAACCGAATTTTGCTGCCGTTGCTCGGCGCCGCTGGACTGGTGCTGCTGATTGCCTGCGGCAACGTTGCCGCGCTGCTGCTGGTGCGCGGTCTCCAACGCCAGCAGGAGTACGCAGTGCGGAGCGCGATTGGCGTTCGACGCCTCGATCTTTTTCGCCAGGTTGCAACAGAGAATTTGATGCTCGCTGTTCTCGGGGGAACGGTGGGCGTGGGAATAGCCTTTGCGGTCGTGAAGGTATTTCAAGTGATCGGCGGCCATGCAATTCCGCGGCTCGACACTGTGAAGACGGGCTGGCCCGTGTTGCTCTTCAGTCTCCTCTCTGCCATTGTGGCGGCCGTCGTCGCGGGTCTTCTTCCCGCCTACCGAGCCTCCCGCCAGGACCCCATTCAGGTGTTGAAAGGCGCCGGCCCCAGAAGCAGCGCAGACGTGGGTGAGCGTCGTCTGCTCCGCACCGTCACGATGGCGCAAACCGCAATGACCTTGACGCTGCTTGTCGGCGCTGGTTTGCTCATCCGCACCATGATGAACCTGGCAAGTGTCGAAGCCGGCTTTCACACGCGGCATGTCCTGACAATGAGCGTCACTGCGGTGGAGGGGCCGTGGGATCACTTTCACCGACGCGCTCTCGAACGTGTATCGGCGTTGCCAGGCGTGGAGCTGGCCGCGTTTGCGTGGGGCGTTCCGTTAACTGTAAACAACTGGCCCGGCCTTCTGGAGATCGAAGGTCAACCTGCTCCCGCAAAGGAAAGCGACCGGATCGCAATCCCCTTGCGGTCGGCCACGGAAGGATACTTCCGGTTGCTGCGTCTTCCACTCCTTGAAGGCCGCGACATTCGTCCGAGTGATGACCGAAATGCCCCGCCCGTAGCGGTGGTGAACAAGGAGTTCGCCGACCGCTACTTCCCCGGAACTAGCGCCATTGGAAGAAAGTTCTGGACGGGAGGACGCAACCGTCCGGCAACAGAGATCGTGGGTGTCGTCGCAAATGGCCGGACCGCTGACCTGACGCAATCACCCGACGCCGAAATCTACCTGTCACTCTGGCAGGCAACGGCGTTCTCCAAGCATCTGCTGGTCCGCACGGCTGCGGATCCGCGCACGGTCATGGGCAATATACGACGCGAACTTCACGCAGTGCTCCCCACCGCCTCGGTCGAGAACATGAAGACATTGGAGGAGGTACGGGATGAATCGCTGGCCACGCGCATTTTTGCCATGCAGCTTCTGGCGGGATTTTCTGTTGTGGGAAGCGTGCTTACACTAGTCGGAATCTATGGTGTTCTTTCTCTGTCCGTGGCCTCCCGCAGGCGTGAACTCGCCATTCGAGCCGCGGTGGGCGCCGAGAGGGCTGATATCCGCAATTTAGTCTTCGGAGAGGGCTTTCGGCTGATCGGAGTCGGCGTTGCCGCAGGATTAATCGCAGCGCTCGCCCTGTCGCGTGTACTGCGCCGGTTCCTATTTGGAGTCGAGCCCACCGACCCGCTGACCCTGGCAGGAGTGGGAGTCGCATTCGTAATCGTCGCCATGCTCGCCTGCTGGGCGCCGGCCAGGCGCGCTGCTGCCTCCGATCCTCTTGAGGCTCTCCGCTATGAATAGCCGGTCTCGCACGCGCTACTTGGAGGGACATTCAGGCACGACAACGACGCACAAGCAAGCTCCCGGCTTGCCCTTTCGGAACTCAGCGTGAGGCGAGGTACAGCCTGCAAGTTCGAATCACCAAATAGGCGCTGCAGGCACGCCAACGGTGCTTTCATTGTGTTCAAAAGGAGCAACAGTAGACTAGCCGCAGCCCCGAATCCGGTGACAACCCCTTGGTTCGCTAAAAATGTTGTATGGTGAACGACTGGCGACGGGACGTGGGGCTCTTGGGGGGTGAAGACGGGAGCCGCTGAAGCACCTACGGCTCCCTCACCAATCGGCTTACAGGCGAACGATGCCGCCCGGACCACTATTGCCTTTTGTTTCCGTTCCAGAACGCAACTTGCCGAGACCCGTCCCGCCTTCCGAAACGCCGTTCCCCGCACCATGACCGCCGTGATAACCACCACGATCTTGTCCAGCAAAAGCTAGGCCGTTTCCGCCAGCGTGACCACCCTGGTACCCACCACGATCTTTTCCGGCAAAGGCCAGGCTGTTGCCCACAACAAGCATTGCTCCGACCGCCAAAATATTACTCATTCGTACTTTCATAGTTTCTCCATTTCCCCGGTATCCGGGTTCCCCGGCTTCTTGCCGGGTATGCTCTCTTGACGATCTACAAAGGATTCAGTTGCATGAAAGGAGCGAAAGTTGAGGATAGGTGCACGCCCAGGCGCCGCGCGCGTACATGCTCTCGATGCGGGACCGATTCGGTCCTCGGCACTTCGCGCTGTATGCTATGCGCGAGCACATTTGAAAACTCTGCTCAATAAGGATGCCTCCGGAGCCGGCGGCACCCTTGTCGGGAACTGCAGCCGGGAAGGTCGAATCGACTATCGCTGCTAAGCGACACTTTCGAGAAGAGCACCTTCGGGAATGCTAAGCCTGAAATCCATGCTGCTTCCGGTGATAGCCTGCGTCGAATCGCTGCGTCGTCTTGAAGTGCTCATACCGGCCATCGCCGGCAACCGTCTTCAATCGTGATGAGAGTGTCTTCAATTCATCCGCAGCCATCGGCTTGAACGCCCGCCCAATCTCGATCGCCCGATTCAAATCTTCCAGCGAAGCGAGACCTACCACCTGAACACTCACCGGCTGGGAAAGGAAATAGCGATAGCACTCTTCAACCGTAGCTACCTTTTCCGTAAGAATGCGCCCGTCGCCGCCACATCCTTTCATCCCGATCACACCAATCCCGCGCTTCACACACTCCGGCACAACTTCCTGCCGGAAGCTCTCAAAGCTGTGATCCATCACATTGATGGGCATTTGGCACGCGTCCCACGCATAATCGAGCGCAAGCATCTTCCGATGAATGCGAGGATGCTTGTGACCCGTAAACCCGATGAACCGAATCTTCCCCTGCTTCTTCGCCTCGAGCGCCGCCTTCAGCCCGCCCTTCTCCAGCAGATATTCCGGATCGTTGAAGTAGTTGCACTCGTGGAACTGCCATAGGTCGATCACGTCCGTCTGCAGCCGCCGCAGACTGTCTTCCAAATGCTTCATCGCGCCCGCATGATCGCGATCGCAAACCTTCGTCATCACGAACGCTTTCTTGCGATAGCCATCCATCGCCAGCGCTTTCCCCATTACCTCCTCCGCGCGCCCGTCGTGATAATCCCAGGCATTATCCATAAACGTGATTCCGTTATCGATCGCGGTGTGGACAATCCGAAAAGACTCCTTTTCATCCTTCGGCCGAGCCTGATGATGCCCCCCGAGTCCAAGCATGGACACCCGGACACCCGTCTTTCCTAAGGGCCGTGTCGGCATGCCGGTCGCGGACGTCTGCGCATTCATGGTCTGAGCCATCGGGATGGCCGCCGCCGTGCTAAGCAACAAATCGCGTCGTGATTGCTTCATAAGGATCGTAACCTACCCGCACATTCTACCTTTAACCGGCCCCCGCAAATTACGTCGCTGATTGACTGCGCCGCTTCTCGGAGTCGAGTTCGTCGATGAGCCGCAGCGCCTCGTCAGCTCTGTCATGTATGTGTTCGATGTTTTTCGATTCGCGCATCGCCATAACCAAATCTTTCAGTCGCCGCGAGATCCCTTCTCCCAGCCTCCGGCGCTCGCGACGGTTCTCCGCCTCTTTCAGCTCTCGCTCTACCGTGACGCCAAGCCTCGCCATGGAGTCCTTCATCATGTAATCGTGTACGCCGTGTCGCATAGCCTCCACGGCAACGTCTTCGCCGATGCTGCCGGATACGACGATAAACGGCACATCCAGACCCGCTTCGCGATGCTCCTTCAGCGCCCCAAGCGCCGAAAATTCCGGCATCAGGTAGTCGGAGATAATGATGTCCCACGACTGACTCGCCAGCGCCTGCTTCATTTCAGCAGCCGTCTGCACTCGTTGACACAGAGGGTCGAACCCCTGTTTGCGAAGGTGCCGCTCCACCAGCCAGGCGTCGTCCTCTGAATCCTCCACGATCAAGACATGAATCCGGCGGGTCGGCATAAACTCCCAGTCAGAACGCCGGCTCGTTGATCGTCAGCCAGTACAAACCGAGTTGACGAACAGCCGCCGTAAACTGCTCTGACTCGATGGGTTTCCGCACGTAGCTGTTGGCCCCGACTTTATAGCTGCGCCGGACATCCTCGTGCTCGCTCGAAGACGTGAGAATCACCACGGGCAGCATCTCCGTGCGGGCATCGGCGCGCACGCGCCGCAGCACATCGTGGCCGCTCAATCTCGGAAGCTTTAGGTCCAGCAGCACCAGGTCAGGCAATGGGCTCGCCTCATCGCCGAACAGGAACTGAATCGCTTCTTCACCATCTCGCACCACCGTCACGCGGCTCCGCACACCTCCTTTGCGCAGCGCCCGCAGCGCCAGTTCCTCGTCGGCCTCGTTATCCTCCACCAGGAGAATCAGCCGCTCGCGATCAATGTTCACTGCCATCGCTCTCTCCAAGAGTAAAAAAGATCGTCGCGCCCTTGTCCGGTTCGCCCTCTGCCCAGATGCGGCCCCCGTGGCGATGAACGATGCGGCTCGCGGTCGCCAGGCCGATGCCCGTGCCCGGAAACTCGCTTTCGCGATGGAGACGCTGAAACGGAGTGAATAGTTTTTCGCGATAATCTGGATTGAATCCCGCCCCGTTATCACGCACGAAGTAAGTCCACGCGCCGCCATCTTTCGCGGCGCTCACTTCAATCGCTGGACGGGCGGTTCGCGAAGTGAATTTCCACGCATTTCCCATCAGATTCTCCAACAAAATTCGCAACAGCTTCCCATCGCCGTACGCATACATCGCCGGCAGAATCCGCCACTCCACTTCCCGGCCAGGCTCCGTCGCACTCAAATCGTCCGCCACCTGCCCGGCGAGCCCGCTTACGTCCACCCGGCTCCTCTCCATCGGAGCCCGCGAGACGCGCGACAAATTTAAAAGATCTTCAATAAGTTGCGCCATGCGCTTGGTCCCGGCCCGCATCCTGGAGATGAGCCTCACAGCTTCAGCGTCGAGCAAAGAACCATCAGGGTAGTCTTCCAAGAGCGCCAACCCATAGCCGTCTACGGCGCGTAAAGGCGCGCGCAGATCGTGGCTCACCGAATAAGCGAACGCCGTCAACTCCTGGTTCGCCTCCTCTAAGGCGCTGGTCCGCTCTTCCACCCGAGCTTCCAAGGTCGCCGTTAGCGCTCGCAACTCATTCTCGGCTTGTTTTCGCGCGGTGATATCGGAGACAAACGCAACCGTCTGCAGGCCGGCTCGCGTTTCAATCGCGCTGAGACTGATCTCAACCGGAAACTCAGTGCCGTCACTCCGCCGAGCCGCCAGATCGCGTCCCATCCCCATGGGTCGCGGCCGTGGATCAGCGAAGAACGTCGCCTGATGTTCGCTGTGTCCCCCTCGAACGCGCGACGGGAGCAGATCATTCACCGGCATGCCCGTGAGTTGCTCGCGCGTGTAACCGAACAAGCGTTCCGCAGTAGCATTGGCCAAAGTGATGCATCCCGACCGGTTTACCGTCAGAATTGCCTGCGCAGCCGATTCCAACAGCGCTCGGATGGTTGCGCTGCTTTCCCGCTGCTCTTCCTCCCTCACCATTCGCTCGGTCAGGTCTCTGGTGATCTTGGAGAAACCCACCACGGCGCCGTCGTCACCGCGCAACGCATTCACCGACGCTTCCGCCCAGAAGAACGACCCGTCCTTCCGAACCCTCCAGCCTTCCCCGTGATGCTGTCCGCGCTCTCTAGCCGTCGCCAGGTGCTCCTCCGATTCCTTCCGCTCCTGATCCTCACGCCGATAAAGAATGCGCAGGTGCTGTCCGACCGCCTCGCCCTCCGTGTAACCGGTAATGCGCTCGGCCCCGGAATTCCACGTGGCGATTCTGCCGTTCGCATCCAAAGCGAAAATGGCGTGGTCGGTGACGCCTTCCACCAGCTGCCTGTACCGGGTCTCGCTCTCCCGGAATCGGTCCTCCGCCTGCTGCCGTCCTTGCCTGTCGCGCCTTAACAGCACCATGCCGAATGCGAGCAGACCGAACAGGCCCGCGCTGCCCACCGCCGCTCCAAATGTCGCGCTTCGTGCTTCCGCGTCCGTCACAGCCGAGCGCTCCTGCAGCAGCCGCTCTTCCTCCGTCCGGAGTTCCGCCAGCATTCGTTGCAGTTGCGCGCTCAACGCCAGGCTCCGATTCTCGCGGATTGCTTGCCTGAAACCTGCCTGATCCCCAGCGTTCCACCGTGCCACCACGTCGCGCAAAGCCGCAACCCGAGCCCGGAACACCGGCTCCATCCGCGACAACAGCTCCTGTTGCCGAGGATTATCCCGAGTAAGCGCCCGAACGCGCTCCCCGGCCTCCTGACCCCGCTTCAACCATTCTTCGTAGCGCTGGATGAAAGATTTGTCTTGCGTTAGAAGAAATCCGCGCTGGCTCGCTTCAGCGCTTGCCATGCTCATCATCACTCGATCGAGCTCTGCCAGCACTTCGTACGTGTGCCGGACGCGGCTCTCGGCGCTCCGATAAACCATCAGGCTGCGGTACCCGAGCGCCCCCACGGCAAGAGACACCGGCAGTGCAAGCGCGAGCAGAATCGGCCACCAGGCTCTCTCGCCGGACGGCGCCGCCGCTCTTACCTTCCCGCCTTTAGCTGCCACTCTCCGCTCCAGGCGAATCAGCGAGCGCGGGCAGCGTAAAGTGAAAAGCCGCGCCGCGCCCATGTCCTTCTGACTCGGCCCAGATGCGCCCTCCATGACGCTCCACAATCTTCCTGCAGATTGCGAGCCCAATCCCGGTGCCCGGGTAACGCTGCCCGTGTACCCGTTTGAAGATCCCGAAAATGTGCTCCGCGTGGCGTGGATCGAAGCCCAAACCGTCATCGCGAATTGTGATCAGCCACTCTCCCGCCTGCCGCGACGCCTCCACGTCGATCCGTGGCGGCTCCCCTCGCGACCGGTATTTAAGAGCGTTTGAAAGAAGGTTCTGCAGAAGCTGATGCATTTCATGCTCGTCCGCGAGCACCGTCGGCAAATCATGGTGCCGGATCACCGCCTCGCTGTCCCGAATGGCGAAATCCAACGCCTGCAAAGTCGTCTTAATTGTGTCCTGAAGATTCACGGGCTGACGCCGCAGCTCCGGCTCAGCCCCCACCCGCGAATAATCCAGCAGCCCGCGAACCAGCTTAGACATGCGATTGGCTGCCTCCAGGATGAGTGAAATCATCCCGTCAGTCTCCGCCCCTAAACTACCGGAGTGATTGCGCGCCAGAAGCTGCGTAAGGCTCACTACGGTCCGAATCGGTTCCTGCAAGTCGTGGCTCGCGGTATAAGCAAACGCCTGCAGCTCATCGTTGGAGCGGTGGAGCTCGCGCGCCTGCGCCGCCATTAGCTGCTCAGCGCGCCTGCGCTCCTCAATGTCCCGGAAGATCGCCGAATAGCCCGTTAGCAGTCCCGACGCCTCGCGAATAGGTGAAAGCGTCACAGAAACATGCAGCGCCTGTCCATCTTTCGTCAGGCACACCGTCTCTTTCCCCACGACCGGCTCCCCCGCGGCCGCTGACTCCGGACCCACCAACCGCGACAGCGGCTTTCCGGTCGCCTCTGCTGCTGTGTAGCCGAACATGCGCTCAGCCGCTGGATTCCAACTCATCACCATGCCTTTCGGCGTCACCCCGGCGATCGCGTCGTGCGATGAGGCGACAAGCGCCGCGTAATGCGCCGCCTGCTGTTCCATCGCAAGTCGGGCAGTCGCGTCTCGCATGATCTTCGTGTAGCCGGTCGGTTCCCCTTCCTCCCCCCGAATAGCCGTCAGCACGCCGTCGCAAAAAAATCGGCTGCCATCTTTTCGGAGGTGCCAGCGAAGGTCGCTCGCACAGCCCTCTCGAGCCGCCTGCTCCATCTCCTGTCGCGGCGCATCGCCAAGATTGTCCTCGGGCGTGAACAACATGCTCGCGCGCTGACCCAAAAACTCCTGCTCCGTGTAGCCGAGAATGCAGCCCACGCCTTCATTCCAGCTCGCAAGCATCCCATTCGTGTCGATCACGAAAATCGCATAATCCCGTACAGGGCGAATCAGCCTGTCAGGCATGAGAACCGCTCACCACTTCCTTGACAACCGCTCCAAGCCGCATGAAGCCATCGAAATCGACCGGCTTCTGAAAATATCGCGATATTCCAAGCGGCTCCACTCGCTGGCGGTCCGCCTTAGCAGCGGACGAGGTCACCACGATCACCGGCGTAGCGCCCCCCTGCGGATGCTCACGAAACGCGCGCAGCACCTCCGACCCATCCGCCCTCGGCAGATTCAAATCCAGCAGCAGGATATCCGGCCAGTCGAGAGACTGCGCCTGACCGATGCTAGCGACAAACTCAATCGCGTCCAAGCCATCGGTCACCACGCGCAACTCGTGAGAAATTCGGTGTTCCTCAAGCGCGTGCCTGACCAAAATAACGTCGGCCGGATTGTCCTCCGCTAAAAGAATTCGCAGCGTCTTCATTACTTCCCCATCCACAATAGAACCCTGTATTCCACTTCACCACACCTCGCAGCCGCGATAAAAATATTCCGCCACGCCGTCCCCTAGCGGATACCATAATCAAAGCTCGCCATGAACCTAATCACCCGACGCCGCACGATCCTCAGCCTCGCCGCGGCCTTCCCTGCCCTTGCTCAGGATCGCGATCTCCTGTTCCCTCCCGAAACCTGGCACAACCATTCCTCCTCGGTCGTCGAACTCCCCAATGGCGACCTCCTGGTCTGCTGGTTCCATGGCTCCGGCGAACGCACCGCTGATGACGTCAGGATCCTCGGCGCCCGCAAACTCAAAGCCACAGGCAGATGGACCGAACCGTTCGAGATGGCCGACACCCCCGGCTTCCCTGACACCAACTGCACTATGTTCGTCGACAGCAAGCAGCGACTTTGGCTCTTCTGGCCCGTCATCCTCGCTAACGAATGGGAAACAGCCCTCATGAAATACAAAATGACGGCCGACCTCGGCGGCACTGGAGCGCCCCGCTGGACCCACTTCGACAACATCCTGCTCAAGCCGAAGAACCTGGTCGAGCGCACACAGGAAGTCCTCAAGCGCGATCTCAAACCCACACCCGCCGGCCGCTACGCCCAGCGCCTCGTGGGCATGGCCTCCGACAAGCTCTCCGCGCGACTCGGCTGGTTCACACGTACCCATCCGGTCGAGCTCCCCAGCGGCCGCATCCTCCTCCCGCTCTACTCGGACGGCTTCTCGTTCTCGCTGATGGGCATCAGCGACGACGCCGGCCAAACCTGGTACGCAAGCGAACCCATCGTCGGCTACGGCAACATTCAACCTTCCGTCGTGCGAAAAAAAGACGGCGTCCTCGTCGCCTACATGCGCGACAACGGCCCGCCGCCCAAACGCATTCAGATGAGCCGCTCCACCGACGACGGCCTGACCTGGACGCCTGCCGAAGACAGCGAGTTGCCGAACCCCGGAACCAGTGTCGAAGCCATCGCCCTCCGAAGCGGCAATTGGATCATCGCCTATAACGACACCGAAAGCGGCCGCCATTCGCTCGCGATCTCCATGTCCGACGACGAAGGCGCCACGTGGAAATGGAAGCGCGTACTGGAAGCCCAGGAGAAGTGCCAGTTCCACTACCCGTCCGTCATCCAAGGGAAGGACGGATCCATCCACATCACCTACAGCTACTTCGTCCCAGCAGGCAAATCCATAAAACACGCCCGCATCGATGAAGCTTGGATAAAGGGATAAACAAAGCCCACACGCCCTCCCACCGCAAATGGGGACAGCACCCGAGCCACAAGCAACCCCAACCCACACGCCCCTCAGCGGGCTGTCCCCATTTGCCCTACACGCCCTCC
>DASQDN010000244.1:0-3488 GCA_035634155.1 Bryobacteraceae bacterium
CCCCTTTCGAAGGAGGCCATCGAGGCTGAAAGCGGGCTCGCGCGGCTGAGGGGGATTCTGGGAGAGAACTTCCCGCCGGTAATGCCGCAGGTTCGACTGGAGCGGGCTGCCCGGCTCACGCGCGGCGGCCAGGGCGCGCGCGCCCGGCGCGAGTACTCCGAGATGGCTTACGACTTCGGCGGCGCGCAACGCGACTACGCCCGCGTCCGCGCGGCGTTCGATTCGTACGTAGCACTCGCGGCGTTAGAGGTGGCTACGCCCGACGCGGACGCCGAGCGGCTTTTCCTGATGCACGCCGCAACGCGTCGATCGAAGCTGGATGTCGCTGCGGAGAGAGCTGTTGAGGAGCTCGGCCGGAAACACGCGACATCAAGGTGGCGGCTGCTGGCGATCGTCGCGCAGGCCAACTCCCACCTCGTCAAGAACGAAGCCGATTTGTATGAACCGCTGTACCGCACCTGCTATCGCGACTTCCCGAACGAGCCGGAGGCGGCCTTCTGCCATTGGAAGGTGACCTGGGCCTCGCACATGCGCCGCGAGGGACCGGGCATGTTCGAGGAGCACCTGCGGCTGTATCCGCAATCGGAGAAGGCCAGCGCCGCCCTTTATTTTCTAGGACGTAAAGCCGAACTCGTCGCGCAGTACCCTTTGTCGTATTACGCCATGCTCGCTCGGACTCAGGCCCCGGCGCGAACCAAACGAACCCAATTACCGGACTTCCAGCCAAGCGCGGCGATGCGGGTCCGGCTGGACCGAGCCCAGATCCTGGAGTCGCTCGAGTATCCGGAATGGGCCGAGTTCGAACTGCAGTGGGCAGCACAAAACGAAGCCAATTCCTTCCCGGCGGCCATGGCTCTGGCGGAGACGGCATCCCGGCGCGGAGCCCACGACGTCTCGATCCGCTACATCAAGCGTTACGCTCCGGGCTATCTGTCGATTCCGTTGGAGGCCGCCCCTGAGAAGTTCTGGCGGCTGGCATTCCCATTGCCCTATAGGACGCCGCTCGAGTCATCCAGCCGCGAACGCGGACTCGACCCGTTCTTGCTGGCCGCCTTGATCCGGCAGGAGTCGGAGTTCAATCCCAAGGCGCTGTCATCGGCGAGGGCTTACGGTTTAACGCAGGTGCTGCCTTCCACAGCAAGGCAGATCAGCAGGAAGGCCGGGGTGATCGGGTTCACGACCGACAGGCTGTTCGAGCCAGAGGTGAACCTGAAGCTTGGTTCTTACTACCTGAAATCGCTACTGGACCAGCATGATGGAGCGTGGGAAAAGACGCTGGCATCGTACAACGCGGGAAAGAGTCGGACCAACCTATGGTCTCAATGGGCCGAATACCGCGAACCCGCCGAATTCATTGAGTCGGTCCCGTTCACAGAAACGCGCAATTACATACAGATCGTGCTTCGGAACGCTGAAGTGTACCGCCGCCTGTACGGATCTGAAGTTACTGGACGTTAAGGGCGTATTCGCGGATCAGTTCATCGCCCGCATAAAGCCTCGCCCAGTAGGTTCCGGGACTAAGCCGTTCCACGTTCGCAACCGCGACACCGCCTTTGGCGACCGCTTCGGTTTGGCGTACGATTGCTCCGCCGCTGTCGGCGAGGCGAACCGATAGCGTCCCTGCCGCCTGACCCTCCGGGAGGGCAAGACGCAAGGCCAAATCCCGGTTGGCCGGGGCTACAACCGCGCTTTCGGGACCGCGCATGGTTTGCAAATCGACAGATGCAGGTATCGCATTCTGCCTCGGGAATATTACGAAAAGAGCCAAGGCGCAGGTAGCCAAAGCCAGTGCGGGCTTAGGGTTGGTTATTACCTGCTGCCATAGGCGTGTCCACCAGGGTTGCGGCTGTGGTTCGGATTGCAGACGGTCCAATCCGGTCCGGGCAACTCGCACGAATTCGTCCGTTGCCTCAAACACGTTCTGACACTTCTCGCAAAACAGCAGATGTTCTTCCACCGGTTCGATTTCGGATTCGGGAAGTTGTCCCATGGAGTACTGTTCCAGGGTCTCTTCCGGGATATGTCGCAATGCAGATTGGCTCGTCATAAGCCTCCTCTGGACCTTTCCCCTCTCAAGTACTAATGCTTGGCGCATTCAGCAACACTAGTGGAACAAGGTGGAAAAACTTCTCACATTATTTTTCGCGTCGAGTGCTTTTCTTCCGAGCTCGGCGAAGCGGGCCTTGGCACGCGACTTGAGCAAGCGGAATTGAGTACTGGTGAGCTTCATCTCGTGGCAAATCTGGTCCTGCGACTGTTCATATAGATAGAAGCGGGTGAGGACATCGCGATCGCGGCCGGACATTTCGCGCAGGACTTTCAGCATGACGTCGACCTTCTCCTGCTGAATCGCGGTCTGCTCGGGTGTAGTGCGTTGGTCGGACAGGACGATGCCGGATTCTACGGCGACGCTGTCGCGCCGGCGGTGGACCATCGTATCTATGTGGCCGGCGACGAGCCTGCGCGCGACGGTGCGAACGAAGCCCATCAAACGGCTTGGTTCCCGGAGGTCGCCATTCTGGATGGCTTGGACAACGATGAGGAAGGTGTCGTGAACTTTGTCGTCCACCTCCTGCACTCCCAATTGGCGGCAGAGATACAGGCGAACTCCACGCGCAAAGATCTGGTACAACTCGTCCATCGCGGCCGGATCGCCGGCTTGGATGCGATCCACCAGATCAACCCACTTGTCGTGCTGGGGCTGCTCGGGATCGGAAAAGGCGCCGCTGTTTTCGGTCTCATTCACGATGGAGACCTCCACGTTCCCGATACTATCGCAATCTAATACTTGAGACACGATTATCCCCCTTCGCTACGAAAAGCCGCTGATCCGGAGCACAAAGCCGGCGCAGGGACGCCTTCCGCACGAACCTCGTCGTTATTCTGAATCTTCCTAGTGCTTTCCCTGATCGCGTTCTCTCTTTTTTCTGATGAGATTTTAGGCGGGGCAAATGCACGCGCGTGTGGGGGGATAGGGTCTCCCCCGAGGACTAAGGGGTTAGCTGAGCAATCAGGGTACGCATTCGGGTGTAGTGGGTGCCGCGCCAGAAGACCTTGCCGCATGCGGAGCACCGACTAAAATCTTCCTTAGTTTCACGGATATATCGCGGGACGATCGAGACAACTTCCTGCTTCGAAACAGGTTGCAGGAGCCCATTGCAATCCATGCAGCGTTTGAAGGGCGTAAATCCGGAGTGGAGAGCAAAGCGGCGGGTGACCTCAATGAGCTGGTCATGCGGCTTGTGGGACCGGATCCAATAGCCCGCCTCGATCTCACGCCGTTTTAGGAGAGCGACGTCGCGGGTGAGAAGAAGGCGCTGCTCGGACGATGCGACCGAAGCCAACAGCAAGTCGTCAGCGAATCGGTCGTACCAAACGTCGAACCCGAGCATGCGGAGAAATGCGGCAAGTCTTCCGAGATGACCGTCGAGGACGAACCTGTGGCTGTTTAAGGAGATGGGCAGGGCACGTGGGCGAAACACGACTCG
>DASQDN010000245.1:0-3135 GCA_035634155.1 Bryobacteraceae bacterium
TAGAGCCCCGCGAAATTCGGCGCCAAGCCCGCAAACGATACGGGCGCGGTCGATCCGCCCACCGTGACTACAGGTTGGCTCACCAGTTCCGCCAGCGGAGATACCGGCGCCGGCCGTCCTGTCGCAGGAGCATTGGTTACCGCTCCCAATCCCGTCGCCCAGATCGTCGCATTGTTCTGACCGGAACGCGTGACCAGAAAGATCTCCGGCTGCGCATTCACGACCGGCACGGTAATCGCGGTCGACTGGCCATTGGCTAAAACAGCTAGCGATACCGATGAAGCTCCCGCGAGTTCGTACGGAACCTGAAAGTTGATCTGCTCCTGCCCGTTCACGGACGCTACGGCGAGGATGGGTGCTCGGACACCGTTCAAGGTGACGACGGTGCCAGCTACGTCTGTACCGATCGGAAATACGCCTGGGTTGACGATACCGGGCAGGGAAGTGATGGCTTGCCCGAATACGGTAGCAAGCGACCCGGGTGATATACCTGCAGAAAAGCTCGCCGCATTCACAACGCCGCTGGCCGAGATCACAGGCGGTCCGGCAACAACTCGATAGATTTCACCAGCGCCATAGGACGCGAAATACAACTCACCGGTGGCGTCTTCACCAAACGTCGACACGGACCGGTTGGTCGCGAGCAGCAGTCGGTTATCCCAATTAGATCCGTCGCGCTGAAGACCCCAAAGATTGCCGGATCCGAAGTCCGAGTAAACATAAAAACCTCGCAGACCGGGGAAGCTCGATCCGCGATACACATAGCCGCCGGTAACCGACTGCCCTTGCGATCGCGGGTACTCCAGCACCGGGAGAGTGAGTCCCGTACGGTCGCAACCCGATGTGGGCTGAAAGCATTCCAGCCCTTCCATGCGTCGCCATCCGTAGTTTTCGCCCCCGCGGCTTGATCCCGGTTGGAAGTTCACTTCTTCGGCGCGATTCTGGCCGACATCGGCGATCCACAAATCTTTCGTCTCACGATCGAACGAGTACTTCCATGGATTGCGAAGCCCGGTCGCCCAGATTTCCGGACGCGTACCGCCAGACGAGTTGATAAACGGATTGTCAGCAGGTGTCGTGTACGTGGCTTGGCCGCCTTCCACGTTAATGCGAAGCATCTTGCCAAGCAGCACTTCGTTGCGCTGGCCGTTGTTCTGCGGATCGCCGCCACTGCCGCCGTCGCCGAGACCGATGTAGAGGTAACCCTCCGGTCCAAACATCAGGTTGCCGCCGTTGTGGTTGGAGAAGGGCTGGTCAACGCGGAGGACCACTTGTTCGGAGCCGCGATCCGCGAGATCGGGGTTCGCCTCGGACACCCGCATGCGTGAGATGACTGTATCGCCGCTAGGATCTGTGTAGTTGATGTAGAAGGTGCGGTTACTGTCGAAGCTGGGAGAAAAGGCGAGTCCAAGCAACCCCTGCTCGCCGCAGCACGATACCTGCGAGCGCCAGTCGAGAAACGGCTGCTCCAGGAGCGAACCGTTTTTCACAATACGGATCACTCCGCGTTGCTCGACAACGAACATCCGCCCAGATGAGTCAAAACGGAGATCGAGGGGAGATTGAAATCCCGCAGCGACGCGTTGCAGCCTCACAGGGGGCGGATCTGCGGCGAAAAGACAGGAAATCGTGAAAGCGGCGGCCAGAAAGCGCATAGGCGTCTGATGCTTTCGACGCAGCTAAGGTTAACAATTCATCCAATGCCCTTTAATTCCGGGTCCAAACGGCCCTAGATCAGGAACGGGGACGCCCCTAGGCTCGGGGAGCTGATAAAACATCTTTGCGGAGATTGTGTTGAACAGCGCAGAAGAGATTCTAGGATCCCCCGAGTACAAGATTAGCGAAAACCGACGAGAAGCCGGCGAGATTTGGTGGAAGGCAGAGGACAGGTCAAGGCAATCGTGCCCGGATTGCGGAAGTCAGCAACTGAGGAATAAAGGCGTTGTTCGACGAGTGGTGCGGCACGCCAGTTGGGCGAGGCCGCGTGTCTGCCTTGTGCTGAGCGGCAAACCCTGAATGTGCAAGGATTGTGGCCGTCGCTTCCGTCACCGCTTCCCCGGCATCCTACCGAGGCAGCATGCCACCGAAGCATTCCGTTTCAAGGTATTCCGCCGCCTTCGGTACAGCAGGGCGGCAAGCGCTGGAACAACGAGCAGCCCGGTTGAAGGCTCGGGCACAGATCCTGGCGCGTCGAGGATACGGAAGAATTCCGGAGCACGATATGCATAGTAGCGCCCCCAAAGTCCCATATTGATCCCCGGCTCAAAATTGATGATTGCTATCGTAGACTCTTCGCCCCGCTTAAACACGGGGAGTGTCACGCCATAGCCGACCAGAATGGGTGCTCCACCCCAACTAAAGGGATATAAAAACCCTCCTACTGGCTCTAATCGGGCCTGACCCGTACCCGGGATCGTCGCCTTTACCTCAAAGGAAATCGCGGGCAGGGTGAAGTACACAGAATAGTCTTGCGTTTCCGTCGTATGTGTTGTCGGTCCGAATCGTGAAGAAGTCTTGGAAGTGAACCGCGAAAAGAGATCCGCCCCCGATCATCGGATGATCGCCGATATTCAGAAGCGGATACTCACCTATCGTTATGTCGTTAACGCCCACTCCTGGCGCGAAATTGCGGCAGTATGGATCGGCTTGGCCGCCGGTGTACACGGTAGTCTCTCCGGGCATAGAGAGTACCCAGCACGATGTCGGCGTGATGTTCATTGGTGCGGCCGTCGACGCGGCAGCCACAAACAGCAGGAACAGAATATGTTTCACGTGCCCTCCAATCGGCAATAGTTTGGGATTGAACTTCCGCGATTCTGTTAATCCGTCCGAACGAACGAGTCTACCACTCCGAGGCAATGTTGACGTTCGGGTTGGTACTAGGTCGGTCTCCACTCCACGCCTGTCCGTTTCTCACGTTACGGCAATACCGCGACCGGCTTCCAGGAATCCTGCCTTCGCAGCGGCCAGCGAAGCATTTCAGCAGGCAATCTCCGAGGCGCACCTGGACGGAATCAACCGCAGCCGGCTAGGCCGGAGAAAAGGGATCGGAGCGGCCACGGTGGAACGCTACTTTCAGCACGGTCTTCAACGCCAGTTCGCTCAATGGCACCCACCGAAGTGCCCGCTGGTGCT
>DASQDN010000246.1:0-2478 GCA_035634155.1 Bryobacteraceae bacterium
TCCGGCGCCGCATTCACGGACCCGGCAACGACTTGATTACGCAGGATCAACTGCAGCATCGGGACTTCCACCGGCTTGGTCACACCTAACATCACCAACACACCCGCAGGCCCTAACGCCGCAAGCGCTGTCCTAGCCGCGGCCGGGGCCCCTGCGGCTTCAATGACGATGTCGAACGAACCCGTTGGGTTCGTTTCGTAACTCGCCCCGGCCGCTTCGGCCAGTCGCGCGCGCTCGGACCCGGGCGGCTCCAGGGATGTCAGCGTCACCGCTAACCCTCGAGCCGCTAAACCCATTGCACTCAACAGGCCGACCGCTCCAGCTCCTAACACCAGAGCGCGCGCCGGATTGCCGGGATGCAGCCGGAATGCGTTCCCGATCGCCTTCTCTACTACACTGAGCGGCTCCACCAGCACGGCGTAACTCCGAATCGCCTCGGGCACCACGACCAGATCCGCAGCCGAATCCACCGCGAGTTCTGTGAAGTAGCCATGTGCCCCGACGATGCCGCGCTCGGTATATTTGCCGCTGCTGCACAAATCTCGACGTTCAATTCCGCACCAATCGCAAGCCGGCGCACAGGGCCGACGCACCAATGGCACTACCAGATCTCCAGTACGAATCTTGGAAACGTCGGTCGAGGCGGCCAGTACCTCGCCCACGCACTCATGCCCGAGCACCAGGTAATCATCTCCAGCCGGCGGGAACAGAATACGAAACGAAGCCAAATCGCGATCCGTACCGCAGATGCCCACCTCCGAGACGCGGAACAACACCTGACCCGCACCGGTCAGGGAAGGTTCCGGCACGTCCTTCTCAATCAAGCTCCGGTCCGAGTAATTCAGGGCAATGGCTCTCACAGCTCGTGCGGATTCTGGAGCACAGCCGCCGGCGCCGGTGTGTCCGCGTGGCTGACGTCCGCAACCTCCTTCTCTGCCGCCTGGCCGCCTTCAGTCCGAAGCCACCAAACATCCATCAGCGCGATCGCAATCGCGAGCGACATCGGCCCCAGAATCAGCCCCGCCGGCCCGAATAGCGCAATCCCGCCAAGAATCGAGAAGAACGTCGGCACCGTATGCAGCCGAAGCTTGTCACCGACAAGATATGGATACAGGATGTTGTCTACCGAGCTGACAATCAAGCCTCCCCAGATCGCCAGGAACACCGCCTTGCCCAGCGAGCCGCTGAACGCGAGATACAGCGCAATCGGGGCCCAGACCAGGAAGGTGCCCAGCACCGGAACCAGCGCCATCAGGAATGTGACCGCTGCCCACAGGATCGCGAGGGGGACCCCAAGTATGAGATAAACGACGCCCGCAAGCACCGCCTGGATCAACGCCACCGTCAGCGAACCATTCACCGTAGCCTCGATCGTGCTGGCGACGCGCTCGAACATGCGCCCGGTCTCAGCCTCCGACAAAGGAAGCAGTGTGCGTAGGGCCGCCACCGACTCGCCCGTGTCGCGGTACAGGAAGAACAACACAAATAACGTGATGACTAGCTGAGTCAGCGCCGAAACCGATCCCGACAGAAAGCCCGTGGCCCGAGACGCCACCGCCTGACCTATGTTGCCGATCTGCTCCTCCACTTTGAAGCGCTCACCCACCTGCTTAATCAACGGCCCCACCATGGGCTGCTGTTCGAGCTTCTGGCGAATCTCGCCGACGTTGCCGCCTTTCCGGAGTTCACCGATATGCTCGGTCGCCATCTGGACGATGTAGGTGGTAAGCGCCGCCGCCGGCCCAATAATCAGCAGGGCCACCAGCGCCACCGCAAGACCCGCCGAGAGCGTGTTGCGCTTCAACTTGCGGCACAACCATCGGTAGGGACGCTGGGTTGCCACCGCCAGCGCGAGAGCGAACGCCATCGCGGGTACGAACGGTTGCACGATCAGGTAGCAAATGTAGAGAGCAAGAAACGTCAGGATCGCCAGTACGATAGTGAGCAGGCGCTCCCTGGTGAATACTCCTTGAGAATCATTGTTCATTGCGTCTCCGGCTCCCCGTAGCATACCGCGATGAAGCGCGCATCCACGCTCGCGCTAGTCTATTTCTAAAGACTAAGATGGCAACTATCCTTCAATCCCTCCCGGTAGGCGAGCGTGTCGGAATTGCGTTCTCCGGCGGACTAGATACCAGCGCGGCCATTCACTGGATGCGTCAGAAAGGCGCAATCCCGTACTGCTACACCGCAAACCTGGGGCAGCCCGACGAGCCGGACTACGACGACATCCCGCGCCGCGCCCTACAGTATGGCGCCGAAGTAGCGCGGTTGGTGGATTGCCGCAAGCAGTTGGTGCGCGAAGGCCTGGCAGCGCTGCAGTGCGGCGCGTTCCATATCTCCACTGCGGGTGTGCCGTACTTCAACACCACTCCCATCGGGCGAGCGGTCACGGGGACCATCCTTGTCGGCGCGATGAAGGAAGACGGCGTCAACATCTGGGGCGACGGAAGCACCTTCAAGGGCAACGATATCGAG
>DASQDN010000247.1:0-7694 GCA_035634155.1 Bryobacteraceae bacterium
CGAGGCCGGCGGGCGCTACGTGATAGGCGATGGCGAGGCGCGGGCTCCATGCATCGGCTTCGGCGATCAGGTTGTAGCGGTCATAGCGCAGGCCGGCGCTGAGGGTCCAATTTCCGTGTCGCCAGCGGTCCTGAAGGAAGGCGGCTTGTTCGCGATTGGTGTTCGCGGCAGCGAAGTGGAAGGTCGGCGGAACTTCGCGGTCGAAGATGCGTACGTTGCCGGGGTTCAGGCGATAGGCGGTGATGCGGTAGGTGAAGTCTTCTTCCACGCGGGCGAAGACGGCCTCGGCTCCGGTTTTCCATTCGTGGCGGCCGATTGTGCCGGAAACACTGCCGTTCAGATATGTTTCGCGAAAGCCGCGGTTTTGAAAGGGCGCGATGGGCGTGGAGAGAGGGTTGGACCAGAGCCCGGCTCGGGTGTCGCGCGCCATGAGTCGGAGGTTGCCGAGCAGCGTCGGGGAGAAGACGTGCTGGTGGCTGATGTGGCCCATGGTTTCCTCGGCGGTGCGGTCCTGGCGCTGGCCTGCCTGTTGTTGAAGGAGTTCGTTGGGGACTTGGTAGCCGGTGCGGCGACGGACGATATACGCACGCGTCCGGTTGTTATCGGTGGCGTCCAGGTCGAAGCGGGCGGCGATGCCTCCTCCTGATGCGTGGTTGGTGTAGTTCTCTTCGACGGGAGCGTCGAGGTAGCGGTTGGTCTGCATGCCTTCGCCGCTGATGCCGATGGTGGTTCGGTTGGTCGCGTACTGCAGGGAGGCGTAACCGGATCGGGTGTGGAAGCTGCCCGCTTGAAGGACGGCTCGGCCATGGAGTCCTTGGCGGCGGTCGCGCTCGGTGGAGACTTCGATGACGCCTCCGAGTTTGCGGCCGTATTCGGCGGGGTAGTTACCGGTGCGGATGTTCATGGACTCGAACTCCTCCACTCCCAAGGATTGGGCGAAGGCGGGGGAGCGGTTGTCCGTGATGGGGATGCCGTCGATGACGTATTGGACTTGGTACTCGCTCCCTCTTGGGTGCAGGATGCCGTTGGCTTCCAGGAGCCAGCCGGGTTCCAGGTTGATCAGGTCGAGGACGTCGCGGCCTGGGGTGGAGGAGCGGCGGTGATCGATGGTGTCTCGGCCGATGTGCTGGGCGGCGCCGGTGCGGGTCGGATCGACGAGTGCGGCGGTGTCGCGGATGATGACGGCGGGACGGATGGGGGCGGGGGGAAGGGTGAGGGTGAGGTCCTGCGGGTGTTCGGATGTGATGTGGATGGTGGTTTCTTGTGGCTGGAGGCCGGGTTTGCTGGCTTGGAGGTTGTAGATGCCGAAGGGGAGGATGCGGAGGATGTGGCGGCCGTCGGGTCCGGTGGTGAAGTGGCGGCGGAGGTCGGCGGTTTGGCTGGTGAGGATGGCGTCGGCTTGGATGGGGGCGCCGGTGGAGTCGAGGAGGAGGATGCGGAGTTCGCCGGCGTTGCGCTGCTGGGCGGTGGCGATGAGAGTGAGGGCTAGGATCGCGAGGGCTTTCACTTTGATTTATGGTACGGGGTGTTCAGTCGGCTCTAGGCCCGGCGCTTAGGGCTGGCGGGCGCGGGCGAGGGCTGGAATCCGGCGGCAAAATTGGGGAAATAGGGGGCTGTCCCCTATTTTCCCGTTCTTCCCGTGGGGGGAAGGATCACAACTGCTGCATTATGCTGGGCTTCCGGCGCCTGGTCGGGTTGCCTTTTCACGTCGAAAATGGGGAAATAGGGCGCTGTCCCCTATTTCCCCATTCCTGGCGGGGGGATGAAGATTCATACCTGCTGATAATGCTGGGCTTACGGTGTTCGTCGGGGCTGTGTTTTTCTTCCAAAATGGGTAAATAGGGCGCTGCCACCTATTTCAGATGTATGCGATGCAGTCGATCTCGACCAGCGAATTGCCGGGAATGCCTCCAGGGGCGGCGATGGTTGTGCGTACCGGCGCGTCTATGCCGAAGCGTCCCAGGAAGACCTCGTTCATGGCGGTGTAGTCTTTCAGGTCGTTGAGATAGACGTTAACCTTCAGGACTTTCTCCATCGAAGAGCCGGCTTCCTCGAGGCGCTTTTGGATTTCGTCGAGCACGTGCTTGGTGTGTTCCTTGATGCCGCCTTCGAAGTGGGCTCCGATGCCGGCGATAAAGAGGAGATTGCCGAACGATACGGCGCTGTTAAACAGCGGCGGCTTTTGTGGCGGATTGGCGCCGGGTCGACGATGAATCTTCTTGACGACTTTGGCGGGAGGATCGGTGGTTTGTGCGGTTGCAGTGGCGGTGACTGCTGCCGCGGCTGCGGTCTTCGTGAGGAATGTTCTGCGGTTGGCTTTCATAGATTGTGTATGTGTCCTTCAGTTTCGCGTTTCCCAGTCTTCGCCCGCCAGGCCATTCAGGTCATATGCGATCTTGCCGTTCTTCAGCGTCAGCTCGCAGGTGAACTTGCGAGAGCCGCGCAGGCGAGCGCCATTGATGTCGACGAACCCGAACGCGCCCTCCTCAATGCGCAGGACTGCGATATCGGCGATGGCTCCTATGGACAGGTGGCCCAGATCGGCACGGTTGATCTGACGGGCGGGGTTCCAGGTGGAGCGGGCGATCACGTCATCGACGGGAAGTCCGAGCGCCAGGAACTTGCTCATGACGTTGAGCATGTCCTTCATGCCCGCGTTCATGCTATCGATGTGCAGGTCGGTGGAGATGGAGTCGGGCCAGAAGCCGCCTTTCACGAGCGGTACTGCGACACGCCACAAGAAGCTCCCGCCGCCGTGTCCCACATCAAAAATGATGCCTCGTTTGCGCCCGTCGATCAGGGCGGGATTGATGTGTCCGGTGTCGGCTTGCTGCTCGCCGCGAAGGCCGGAATAGACGTGCGTGTAGATGTCGCCGGGGCGGAGTTTTTTCGTTAGCAACTGGCTGATAGGGCGCTCCGGCCGATTGGTTCCGAAGTCGACCATTACCGGCAGGTTCGCTGATCCGGCGGCTTTGGCGGCGTTTTCTACGGGCGTCCACTCGGGTCCGGGGTAATGCGCTGTCTTGATGCCAACAATAGTGTCCTTGTATTTGCGTGCCATTGCGGCCGCGGCTTCCGGGTCCATGTCCGTGGCGTCGGCCTCGTACTTGTCGCCTCGCATGCCGTGTCCGACGATATTGAGAAAGGCGAGCACGCGGGTTTGGGAGCGATCGATGATGCGCTGCTTGAAGTCTTCGAAATTGCGCCAGCCTGCTCCACCCGCATCCACCATGGTTGTAACGCCTGTTCGGAAGGAGAAGCCGTCGGGATAGACGCTGTTATCTCCCGCGTACGATTTGCGCTCACCCGTACCTGCGTATACGTGCGTATGGATATCGATCAATCCGGGCGTGACGTAGAGACCTTTCACGTCCACGGTCTTGAATGCTTGCGCGGGATCGATGCGGCCTGCAACTTTTGCGATGCGGCCGTTCAGGATCGCGACGTCTTGAACAGCGCCGATCTTGTTCTTTGGGTCGATGACGTGGCCGCCGCGCAGGAGGAGATCGTATTGCTGGGCAGAGGCGATGGTCAGTGTCGCGAACAAGACGAGGATAGTCTGCTTCATCGGCGATATTCGTGGCGGCGCGCGGTCCAGGTGGCTTGGAGATACTCGCCCATGTCGAGTATGCCGGAGAGTTCGTCGGTAGAGTCGACCTTGCCGCTGAAGCGAAAGGTCAGTTCGTCACCGTGTCGCTCTGAGTAATCGCTGGCGAGCCGAATCTGGTCTCCGTCAACAGTTCCGTTGAGGTCGCGCGAGACGAAGTCCCCTTGATGGGCGCCCTCCACCCTTCCTTCTTTCTGCTGAAGGTACAGGACGTGGTTGGATGTGGAGGCGAGGTACTCGATGCGAACGTCCCAGCGGCCGGTTAGGTCGACGGCTGGCGGGCGGGCCGGCTTCGCGGGCTCT
Source organism: Bryobacteraceae bacterium (assembly GCA_035634155.1). Lineage (GTDB taxonomy): Bacteria > Acidobacteriota > Terriglobia > Bryobacterales > Bryobacteraceae > DASQDN01. The sequence continues at coordinate 3,911 of DASQDN010000247.1, forward strand.
CGCTGAGGCGGCTTTGAGAGTGTCGCGAAGAGGCGGTCCGCGACGATCCTTTCATCACCCGGCGCCATCTGGTAAGGGACCACGGACAGGCTGGTCTGGCCAGGTGATACGTCTCGGTCGAAGGTCGTAGGAAGCGCGATGCGCGGCCTGGTCGTGAAGAGATATCTTGCGACTTCCCGGCCGGTGATGCCGAGTTTCGCGGCGTCCCAGCGGATGTCGAGTGATGGCGTGCGGTTGGAGAGTTCCTTGGTCTCGCGTAGTGCTGCGGTGACCGTAGGGAGGGCCGAAACCCGCGTGGCAATGTGGTCTAGCCGTGCAATCCAATCTTTCCACTCCGCCTGGTGGTCGCGCTTCATCCACATTTCGACAGCCATCAACATGCCGATCGCTTCTTCCTTGCCAACCTTCATGGCGCGCGCATAGCCGTGGTGCGGGGCGCTGTGCACCCATGCGGCTTGCACCAGATCCTTGCGCCCGAGCAGGAGACCGGCGGATTGCGGGCCGCGCAGGCACTTGCCGCCGCTGTAGGCGACCAGCGTCGCTCCCTTCTCCAAGTGCACATTAGGCACTGTGAGGATTTCCGCCGCGGCATCGACCAGCACCGGCACGTTTCTCTGCTTCGCGGCGCGGCATATATTGGCGGTGGAGAGCGGCCCCTCGTCGGCTCGGGGGCCGGCGAGGATGTAAATCATGGCGGTGCGCGGGCCGAAGGCTGCCTCGAGTTGTTCGGGCGTTCCCACCTCTACTACCTTGGCGCCGACCGCGCGAATGGCTGCATCGTAGACGTTGCGGGAGTGCGTCGGGATAATGACTTCGTCTTTTGTGAAGCCCGTCAGGTTCGGCAGGCGCACGTGCAGATCGGGATTGCCGCCTCCGATGCAAGCGGCGGTCGCGTGCGTGAGCGCCGCCGAGCATCCGCTGGAAACCATGCCCCATTCGGCTTTGGTGAGCTCGGAAAGACGCGCGCCGATCGCGTTCATAAGCTCGTCCAGATGGACGTGGTGCTGTGCTGCTTCCGCCATAGCGGCTCGGACCTCGGGCAGCATGAGGGATCCACTGACGATGGTGAACGTGCCTCGTCCGTTGATCAGGGGATTGACGCCGATGGATTGGTAAAGGTCCTTTCCTAATCGCAGACCGCTGGGGGTGGCGGCCGCCGCTCGCGTTTGGGACAGGCCGGGGAGCAGCGCCGCGATGCCGCCTCGGAATGCATCTCTGCGGTTGAAGCGCGATTTGAGAAGCTCAAACATTTACCCTCCCGATCTTTTTCGAGGATAAACGATTTGGCTGGCTACAGCTCGATGTCGAGGGTCGGGTCCTGATCCCGCCGGATGGTGACGTGGTATTTGTGCTTCGATTTAAGTGGACGAGCGTCCCAGATGCGGGTCTGGTCCGAGTCGTAATTGAAGTACAGGTGAGCGTTCGGCCCTCCGTACCGGATGATACGCGCGACCGCTTCGGGATCGGGGTGATGGAAGCGTTGTCCGCTGCTGCTGAGGAGGTATTTCCGGCAGTTGAGTTTCTGAATGAAAGCGGAAGATACGTTGTGCTTGCTTCCATGGTGCGGGACCTTAAGGCCATCCAGCGACAAGCGTGCGTGCCCTTCCTCTTGGAGGAGGCGATCCACAGCGGGCTCCAGCGTTTGCGGGTTCGCGTCGGCGGCGAACAGGCAGCGCTTGCCGTCGTATTCGGCGATGAAGACGAGGCTTGAGGCGTTTGGTGTGGCGGTGTCGGGCTTCATGGGAGTGTCGGCGAGAGCTTTCACGTCTAGCGCCTTGGGCGGACCAAGGGTGTCCTTGTAGCGAGGCAGCGTAGCCAGCTTTTTCAGCGCTTTCTTGCTGTTTCCTGCATCCGGTCCGAGAGCCTTCTTCCATTCGGTTCGAAGGCGCTGCAACTGTCCGAGTGTGGGAGCAAGGAGTGTAATGGTCATGCCGCCTGGTAATTTCTTCCGCGGCAGTTTTCCTTTATCCGGGACGAAGGCGGCGCGTCCACGAAATGATCTGTTAAGCGGGATCTCCTGTTGTTCAATGAGGGCCGTCAGATACTCGCCTTGATGCGGGCCCATCACGTCCTTATCGACAAGCTGCTTCCAACCGTTGAACCAGATTTGCTTGTAGGCGACGTCGAGCGATGGGCTGTTTAGCAGGCGGACGGCCGCGTCGATGTGGTCATTGTCGATGTGCGTCACGACGAATAGATCGAAGCGACGGTCTCGCTCGGGCAGATCCTGCTCGACTCGTGCGCGGATCTCCTTGTACGTGGGCAGCGTCCCCGCGTCGATCAGCAATCGGTACGGCTTAGCCGGGTCGCCATACTCAACCCAAAGGCAATCGCCGTAGCCGGCAGGAAGCATACGTATTTTGAACATGGTGCGCGGCTCCTATAGTCGCCAGTCTGCGTCGCCATAGGCGCTTACGGAAAGCACCATGGGATAGCCTTTGCGGAGCATGTTGCGGCGGACGGTCAGCATGACCTGACCGAACGTGGCGCCCTTCTGGCCATAGAGCTTGTTCATGACGGCCGCAAACTCAGCCGCGAGAATTGTGGCCTGGCGGCCGAGCACGAGCGTGCTGGTGGTGACCACGACGGCCGCTCCGCACTCGGTGAGGATAGAAACGAAGTCTTCAAAGGCTACCGCCTGTTTCCCGGTTTCGCAGCCCAGGAGCAGGACGATCGGCTGAGTTTGATTCGCACGTATGTACTCTTCCTGGATCTGATCCACGCGGAGCCACTGGTCTTTGCCGATTTCGAGCTTGGCGACATTCAACTCTTCGTCGATGTCGGTGTGCGGAATCATCAGCAGCACCGGTGGGCGCTCTGCTGCAATGGAGCTCTTCCACGTTTTCCAGTTCTTCGCTTCGACTGCTTTCAATCCTGCTTTGCCGAGGGCCTTGAGCAGGGTGGACATGCTGGTGGTGACTTCGGCCTTGGCGCGATCGCTGGCGCCGACGACGACTCTGTCAAAGGGCGGCAGTTGTTTGCGGCGCGCGAGCTTCTCCTGCTGAAGCGCGTAGTCGTGGCTCTTGAGTTCGCGCGCGTGCTGGGAGCGATAATTGTGCCACTCCAGGACTCGGCTGACGCCCCAGAATCCGAGAGGGCAGATGTATCGCGAAGACTGATTGCGCGCTGCGCAGGCGGCTCCGCACTTGCCGGCAGAGAGTGATTTTTCGGCGGCCGGGCACAGCGTGGCATCGCCATCCGGAGATGGCCGGTCATAGAAGTACTCGACGGGGAGGCGCACGCCGGGGCGGGCGGCAATCAGCTGGATGCTTGGCGCGGAGGCAAGGCGGGCGTCGACGAACTGGCGCTTGACGATCCCGCGATACAGGAGCGATCCATGTACGGCGAGGAAGCGAAGAAGCTTCAACGTGCCTGGCGCATTCAACGCGCGGAAGTCTTTCGAGCCCCAATCGCAGCGTTTCAGTTCGTCTTCGATGTTATCGACGTTTGGCTGCAGGTTGCCGGTGGAGATGAGTTCGGCGTCGTCGTCGACGATCTTAAGGATCTGCGGCTCCCCTCTTCGCGTGTGATTCAGAACGAGCGCGGCGGCAGGGGAAGTTTGCCGGTCAAGACCAGCAAGGCTGGCGTTGATGATGACTTCCGGCAGGAAGGCGATGTCCGTCTCGGCGCCGCCGGCGAGGGTCCACGTCTGCAACACACGATTGCGGTACAGGACAGTGACGCGGGCTTCGACTTCTTGGGTTGATTGCGTGCGCAGGTAGAATGCGGCGGTCGTGCTCGCGCCCGGGGGCGGAAGGAACCTGTTCGGCACCGGAGGGTCTGG